>JBHHTZ010000268.1:0-5777 GCA_046753605.1 Anaerolineae bacterium | reverse complement strand
TAGTCATTTGACGTACTAGCTATATGACATACTAGTCACATGGCTAGTATAGCAGAAGACCTTGCTAAGAGCAAACTGCCATTCCATGATCTCCACCCTGTGGGACGCGTTTGGGCAAATGGTCCGCCTCTGCTCCCCCTCTCAGTCCGGCTGCCACCACGCCGGATGCTGGTCCCTGGCCGAGTCATTGGTCAGCCGGCGCTGATCCGAGCCGTCAGCGTTCATCACGTAGATTTCCGTGTTGCCATCGCGATCAGAGATGAACGCGATCTTTGACCCATCGGGAGACCAGGTAGGATCGCCGTCATTGCCAGGCTGGTTGGTGAGGTTGACGATGCTGCCGCCTTGTGTGTCCATCACGAACACGTCCATGTTTCCCGCGCGATCGCTCATAAACGCAATCTTCGAGCCGTCCGGGGACCACTCCGGATTCATGTCGGCGGCCGGGTGCTGTGTCAGGTTCACCTCGATGTTGTCAGCGCGCAACAGGTAAATCTCGGGGCTGCTGTCACGTACGCTCATGTACACCAGTTGCCGGCTATCCGGCGCCCAACTCGGAAACATGTCCAGGCCCAGCATCCGGGTGACGCGCGTCGCGCCGCTGCCATCGGCGTTCATGACCCAAATCTTGCTGTTGGCCTCGACTTCTGTGTATCCTCCTTCCCCCGGCATTTTGTAGGTGCGATCCGAGAGGAAGGCGATTCGTGAGCCATCCGGCGACCAGGCCGGCACTGCGCTGTTTCCCCCTTCATCCGTCAGACGGGCCACGTTGGTCCCATCTGCGTCCATCACATAGATGTTCGCAGCACCATCCCGCTCCGAAGTAAACGCAATCTGCTGGCCGTCGGGGGACCAGGCCGGCGCGCCGTCATAAGCCGGGTGGTTGGTGAGGTTCACCAGATTGGAACCATCCTCGTCCATCGTGTAGACTTCGGCGTTGCCATCGCGGTAGGACTCGAAAATGATCTTGCCGGCGGGGGCCGGCGGCGGGCTGGTGCATCCGCCAGTCAGGGCAGTCAGTGCTACAATCAGTATCCAGAGCTTCTTCATATTTCACTCGTCCTCGTAAAACGTGAAACGTGATGCGGGACGCGCGATACGGGATGCGCGATGCGGACCGTTTCACGTTTCACGTTTCACGCCCATCCTTTGCATTGATGAGCTTCAATCTGGTAAAGAGTCCTGCTGATACACCTGAGTTTCGGGAAAGTGCGCTTTCCAGGCAAACCAAAAGGCGTAGCTGGTGGGTAGCCGGCGGAGTTGCCGGCCTTCCATCGATCCACCCACGGCCTGACCGGTGAGGCCGTTCCAGCGGCTGCCGGTCTGCTGGTCCTGCAGGAACAGCCGGTCCCCCTCGTCGGCTACCGCAAAGCTTAGCACCTGGCCATCGAGCCGGCGGTCGAACGCGGCGCCGTTCTCGCTTTGCGAATCGAAAGCGATGAGCACCGGCACGCCAGCCAGGCTGTCGTTGACCGCCTTCTGCAACGCCAACGTCTTGAAGGAATAGGCTTTGGCCTTGTCCCCAACCCATAACCCCAAGACTCGGCGCTTTGCGGTGACAAGTGCGTCCTCTGGCACGCTTCGGTTCACGAGACCTCGGGCTTCGGATGCGTAGTAGCTTTGATATGGATCTACGGAGTAATTGTACGTCGAGTCTGCAGCATCGGATGTATTTTGGAACACGTTAGATGTCTTGGGTTTGGAGAGAACCTGCGTATCTGGATGTTCGGCATGCCAGTCTTCCCACGTGCTTTGGACAGCCGTGAGCAGGCGAAGTCGCTCACCGCGCAACGAGCCGGCCACCGCCTGTCCCAGCAGTTGGCTCCACAGGCTCTCGGTCTGGTGGTCGTACATGATCAGGTTGTTCTGGTAAAGCTTTCCGGAAACACCAAAGGTAAGCTCATTTCCGTTGACGCGCCGGCTGAAGACCAGCGCTGAGTAACACAGCGGGCACCAGGTGATGGCGACAGGCTCCCCGCCGACCACGTCGTTCACAATTTCGTGCCGGCTGAGGATGTTGATGGGATAAGCCCGAATATCGCCGTTGAGGACCAGCCCGACAATCTGTTCGTCGGGCCGCATGTACGCCCGCGCTGCGGCCACGCCGTCGAACTGGGGGTCGATGATGGCGGGAATGGCGTCGCGGGGGATAACGGTTTTCAGGTCATCTGGGCTGATGTCGAGGGCCGGCGGCGCAGGGGCGAGGGCTTCGAGCTTTGATGCCGGCTTGCTTCGCGGGAGGTTGCAGGCGGTGAGGGTTGCTAAGGCGATGATGATCAGCCCTGGCGAGCAACGAGGCAAGCAATGAATGATACTGTTGGTCATTCTATGTAAAGTTCGCCATTGCATCTCAGCCTGCGCGCTCATGTCATTCCGAACGGAGCCCTTAGGCAAGCTCAGGGTGGACTCCGCGGAGTGAGGAATCCCTGGAACCATCCAGGGAAGAACGAGGCCCGCTGGCAAGGGGGTCAACACTCATCCAGAAGAGAATTGGCCGCTTCTCCAGCGCAGCCCACTTATCAAAGTACGGTCTCAGGGATTCCTCCCTTCGGTTCGGAATGACATACGCGCGTAGGCCGAGACGCAATAAGAGGCGAATTCATTCGTCGGCTGATCGTCGGCTGAACTGAGCTACTCACCCCTGAGCCGTGGGTCGAAAGCATCGCGCAGGCCGTCGCCCAGGAAGTTGAAGGCCAGCGTTGTGAGCGTTAGAGCCGCCGCCGGCACGAAGACCTCGTGGGGAAACGTTCTCAACCCCTGGTACGTCTCCGAAATCATCAGGCCCCAACTGGGCGTTGGCGGGTTGACGCCCAAGCCGATAAAACTGAGGAAGGCTTCCAGGAAGATGTAGCCCGGAATTGCCAACGTCTCAGCTACGATACACGGACCCAGGATGTTGGGCAGTATGTGGCGCAGAATGATGCGCCGGTCTGTGGACCCTACAGCCCGAGCAGCCTCTACAAACTCCTTCTGCTTATACGACAGAGTCTGGCCGCGGGCAATGCGTGCCATGCCCAGCCAGTTGATCAGGCCGAGGGCAACGAACACAAAGAACATGCCGCCCATCGCCTTGTCAACACTAATGAACGCAGCCCCGATTGCTCCTCCTCCTCCGCGACGGGAAATCGCTTTGAAATAGACTTGCATCAAGATGATGAAGATGATGAGAGGGAAGCCATATAGGAAATCCACGAAGCGCATCATCAAGTTGTCTACCCGTGTGCTGGAGTAGCCCGAAGTCAAGCCGTAGGCGAGACCTACGATCAGGCTTACGGTGGCTGCCACGATTGCGACAGCCAGTGAGACCCGGGCGCCATACAGGGTTCGGCTAAGAATGTCACGGCCCAGATAGTCCACACCCAACAGGTAGAATTTCCCATCGTCCGTGCGGGTGAAGAGGCCCAGATCATGATAGCGGAAATTGACTTGTGCGAAGTGGAAGGGCGCCAGCAGAGGGCGGGGCTTCCCGCCGGTGAGGAAAGTAAAGATGGTCGTGTCGGTGAATAGGGCAACGAATAGAAGAGCAATGAGGAACAACCCACTAAGCACAGCCAGGCGGTTTTTCGTCAACTGGCGAAAGGCGTCAGCCAGAGGGCTACGCCCCTTCCGTACCACCTCTACGGAACGAAGTCGAGCCAGTTCTTGTGGTGTTGTTTCAGCGGCCATAAATCCTCCCTCGAAGATAAATAGCTAGGTGGCTGGATGGCTAGATGGCTGGTTCGTAGTGCCATGCGAACCAGCCACCCAGCCACCCAGCCATCCAACGTTTTCGTCTGTGATGGTGTGCCGTAGGCTCATGTTGACTCCTCTGAAACTCCTGTCCTAATCGTAGCGTATCCGGGGATCGAGCCAGGCGTACGTGATGTCCACCGCCAGATTGGCGATCACCAGCAGCACCGAATACACCAACGTCGTCCCCATGACGATGGGATAATCCCGATTGCCGATACTATCGATGAAGTGTTTGCCCATTCCATTGATGCCGAAAATCTGCTCAACAATGAAGGTCCCTGTGACGATGGCTGCAAACATAGGACCCAGGATGGTAACGACAGGTATCAGCGCGTTCTTCATCGCATGTACAACGATAATGGCCCGCTCGCGCAGGCCCTTGGCCCGGGCAGTGCGGATGTAATCTTCCCGGGTGACCTGCAGCAGGCTGGCTCGTGTCAGGCGCGCAATGGCGGCCGACAGGCCCGTACCCAACGCGATAGTAGGGAGTATCGCGTGCTTCCAGAAATTGAGAGTCATCGGGGGGATAAAGCCCAGATAGAACTGGGTGTAGTCGGCGCCCCAGCGGGCCACGGGGAACCACCCCAGTTTGAGACCGACGGCCCAAATCAGGAAGGGCGCCAGCACGATGTTCGGGATCGAGACACCCAGGATGGCGATGAAAGAACTCGTGTAGTCTACCCACGTGTTGTGCCGGAGGGCCCCCAGGGTGCCGGCCGGGATCCCGATGATGAGCGCCAAAACCATGGACAGCGCGCCCAACTGGAAGGAGACAGGAAAAGTCTGCTTCAGGATGTCGTTTACGGTGAGTGACCGGAAACGGAAAGAGGGTCCCAGGTCTCCGCGCATGAGGTCCCACAGGTAGGCGCCGAACTGTTTCCACAGCGGCCAATCCAGGTGGTACTTGCGCTCCAGGTTGGCTACCACGCTAGCGGGTATGGTGCGGTCGCCGGCGAAGTCGAACGGCCCACCGGGTATAGCACGGGCCAACACAAATGTTACCAGCGCGATACCGAACAGGACGGGGAGAAACCACAGAATCCGTCGGACAATGTATCTGGTCATCAGTTCTTCCTACCCTTTCCCTCTTCGATAGAATTACTACCTGCTCACGACCGCAGGCCGTGCTGGCGGAGCAGCGCGTCGGCCCAGCCGGCGTCCTCGCCTTCCAGCGGTGGGTCGGCCTCGCGGCGGTAGTCGACGGCCATGTCGTAGCCGGCCCGGTCGTAGAGTTCATGGAGGACGGTGTTCAGGTCAACCACAGGTTCGGCCTCGCCCTTACGCAACGGCACGGGGAACGACGGAATCGGTTCGCGTAGGCCGAAGGGGTACACGTCGGCCCGCGGCCGGCGATGGGCCCGGCTGACCACGACACGATAGGCGCCGCGATGACCGTTTCCCTGGACGCGCATCGCCATTGGCTCGCCGGCCCGCAGCAAGTCGATCTCGACCAGGTGCGTCAGGCTGGCCAGCACTTTGAGTCGCTTCTCCTCATAGAGGCGTCGCCCATCGCGGCCGAGTTTGTTGGTCCGGGAGAGTACCTCGATGGACGTGATGACATCTCCGCTCACGACGTCGCGAACCTCCAGATAGCGTTCGACCACCTCTTCCGGCATGGGCAACTCGGCAACGAGAGGCGTAGCGCCGGCATGGACTCCGATCGGGGCCGCGCTAAGTGATCCCGTGCCGGGGTCCACGACCATTACGTCCGGTTTGCCGACGAGATCCTCAGTTGCCGGAAAGGCCAGGTATACTCGCCGCTCTACAGCAACCCGGTAGCGCGGGCGCACGAGGGGGCCAAGGACGTCAGCCAAAGCCACGATGAGCCGGGTGTGAACTTCTTCCCACAAACCCCGCCGCTCGAGATAGGGGTCCATGCCAGGAAACGGGGTCGGCATCGTCAACTCCTCTCATGACCGGTGCATCAGTCCAACTAGCGTACGACAGCTCGTAGTCAGGCACGCATCTGCTCGTAGTCAGGCACTCCGCTCCGCTGCGTAGCTTACTACCAACCTATGATGGGCGAAGGTCTCCTGACCGAGCCC
>JBHHTZ010000267.1:0-5785 GCA_046753605.1 Anaerolineae bacterium | reverse complement strand
TGCACTGTACTCCGCCCCAATTTCCTCACCACGGAGCAGTACGCCTACCTGGTGCGCGAGTGCGAGATCATCCTGGGAGCATTTCAGAAGGCGTACGAGGCGCTGATGGCGAACCCGTCGCTGCGGGCTCAACTGGACCTCACGGCTGAGGAGGAGGCGCTGATTCACCTGGACCCCGGCTACGACTCGCCGACCCCCGTCTCTCGTCTGGACTCGTTCCTGAGCCACGATGGTACGCTTCACTTCGTCGAATACAACGCCGAGACACCGGCCGGCGCTGGCTATGAGGATGTTCTGGCGGAGACATTTCTGGGTCTACCGGTGATGCAAGAGTTCATGGAGCGGTACAGCGTGCGGAAGATTCCGGTGCGTGGCAGGGTTCTGGAAACGTTGCTGGACTGCTACCGCCAGTGGGGCGGCACAGATGAGCCTCGAATCGGGATTATCGACTGGCAAGATGTGCCGACGACGCCGGAGTTCCACATTTTCAAAGCGTATTTCGAGTCGCAGGGCGTTCCTACTGTCATTGCCGCGCCGGAAGAGCTCGAGTATCGGGATGGCCGCCTGCGCGCCGGCGATTTCGTGATCAATATTGTCTACAAGCGAATCCTGGCCGGCGAGTTGCTCAGCAAGTACGGCTTGAAACATCCTGTCCTGGACGCAGTGCGGGATCGTGCGGCTGTCATGGTGAATCCCGTGCAGTGCAAGCTGCTTCACAAGAAGATGAGCTTTGCTGTGCTGAGCGATGAGGCGAACGCGCATCTGTTCAGCCAACGCGAACGCAAGGCGATTGAGGAGCACATCCCGTGGACACGCAAGGTGGAAGAGCGCAAGACCACGCATAACGGCCAGGAGGTTGACCTGATTCCGTTTATTGTGGACCAGCGGGAGCGGCTTGTCATCAAGCCGAACGACGAATACGGCGGCAAGGGCGTGGTCATCGGCTGGGAATCGACGGTGGATGAGTGGGAACAGACCGTTGCAGAGGCGCTACAGTCGTCCAGCGTCGTGCAGGCCAAGGTGAAGATTCACCGCGAACCATTTCCGGCTTTTGCCGATGGCCGGCTGCACATCGGCGAACGACTGGTGGACCTGGACCCCTACCTCTTCCAGGGCCGGTCGGTCCACGGCTGCCTCACCCGCCTCTCGGCCAGCACGCTGCTGAATGTGACCGCCGGCGGTGGCAGCGTCGTCCCAACGTTTGTGATTGAAGCGAAGTGAGATGTGAGATGCGGGATGCGGGATGCACGTCCGCATCCCGCATCCCGCATCCCGTATCCCGCTTCACCAGACTTCTGGTCTTTCACGGTTTCGGATTCTGCCAAGGAGATAGCGCGATGCACCAGCCTCCCTCTCTGACTATCGGAATTGAAGAAGAGTATCAGATTGTTGATCCAGAGACTCGGGACCTGCGGTCCTACATCACGCAGTTCATGGAAGAGGGGCACATGGTGCTGCGAGAGTCTCTCAAGCCGGAGTTGCACCAGTCGATGGTGGAAGTTGGCACGCCCGTCTGTCGGACCATCCAGGAGGCGCGCGCGGAGCTGGTGCGCCTGCGGTCGGCGATTGCCGCGTTGGCCCATCGCAAGGGGTTGTGCATCGCAGCCGCCGGCACGCACCCCTTCGCATCCTGGCTGACCCAGGACATTACCCCCTACGAGCGGTACTACAAGGTGGCCGAGGACATGCAATACCTGGCTCGCCGGCTGCTCATCTTCGGCATGCACGTCCACATCGGCGTGGAAGACCGAGAGTTCGCCATCGATACGATGAACGTGGTGCGCTACATGATGCCCCATATCCTGGCCCTCTCCACTAGCTCGCCATTCTGGATGGGGCGCGATACCGGCTTGAAGTCTTACCGCAGCGTGATCTTTGAGGATTTCCCCCGCACCGGCATTCCAGACTCTTTCAACTCCTGGGCTGAGTTCGAGGAGTTCATCGGTATTCTGGTGCAGACGGGCTCCATCGAGGATGGCAGCAAGGTGTGGTGGGACGTTCGCCCCCACCCCTTCTATCCAACCCTCGAGTTCCGTGTGTGTGACATGTGTACACGGGTTGACGAGGCCATTGCCATCGCTGCGCTGTTTCAGGCACTGGTGGCCAAGCTGTGGAAGCTGCGCCGGCAGAACATGACCTTCCGCGTCTATCGCCGGCCACTCATCAACGAGAACAAGTGGCGCGCCGTCCGCTATGGTCTGGACGGGAAGCTTATCGACTTCGGTCTTCGCAAGGAATTGCCGGCCCGCGATCTCCTGCGCGAACTCGTGGAGTTCGTGGATGATGTGCTGGATGAACTGGGGAGCCGTGAAGAGGTTGAATACGTCTATCAGATCCTGGAAGCGGGATCCAGCGCCGATCGGCAATTGGAAACCTACCGCGAGGCCGGCAACATGGAGGCAGTCGTCGACCGGTTGGTGGCAGAGACGATGGAAGGCTGTGACGCGGATGTCGATCTGGATTCGCTGACGTGGGAACGACATCGCACAGGGAGCACGCCTGTTCCCGCCGGCGATGGGACCCTTTCCTGGAAGAAACCTGGCGCGCCAGGCCGCGACCCCTCAAGATGAAACTCTCGGTACTGATTCCGGTCTACAACGAAGGCACGAGCGTTGCCGAGATCGTTGAGCGTGTCGCGGCGGTGGATGTCGAAAAGGAGATCATCATCGTTGATGATGGCTCGGTGGATGCCACGCCCAACGTCTTGCGTCAACTGAACGTCCAGGATCTGAAAGTGATTCATCACCCAGAGAACCGCGGCAAGGGGGCAGCGATTCGCACCGCGTTGGCTGCTGCGACCGGTGATGCTGTGATCATTCAAGATGCCGACCTGGAGTACGATCCGCAGGATTACGTGTCCCTGCTGGAGGCATTTGCCGCCGAACACGCGGATGTGGTCTACGGCGTCCGCGATCTCAGCGGCCAGCGATTCTACATGCGCTGGGGCAATCGGCTGATGACTTTGGCGACGAATTTGCTCTTTCGGACACGTCTGCACGATATGGAAACGTGCTACAAGCTGGTGGATCGCCGCGTGATGCAGGGGCTTGGCCTGCAGAGCGATGGGTTCGACATCGAGGGTGAAATAACCGCCAAGCTGTTGCGCAGCGGACTGCGGATCGGCGAGGCGCCGATTCGTTACTACCCCCGCTACGAGGAGAAGAAGCTCTCACCGCTGGACGGCATCCCCACGCTGTGGGCGCTGATCAGGTATCGCTTCGGTCTGGACGAATAGCATTCCGTTTCGTTACTACTCAGCCACCCTTGCGAAGGTTATGAATATCACTGCCAGTGGAGCGATTCTCGGCTTGTGAGGACACTAACGGCGCCGAATTCGCTCGCGAACCTTCGCAAGGGTCCGTATGCCTGAGTAGGTACTCCGTTTCATCGTAAGAACAACAGACGGGGGCCTGCCGGAGAGAATCCGGCAGGCCCCCGCGTTTGCTGCGAACGCGTTCGCTTAGTAGTACACGCGGCTCGTGGCCCAATATCCGCGCCCGTAGTAGTTGTAGCGGTAGAAATAGATGCTCTTGTAGTAGTACGGGCTGCGGTAGTGGTTCCACGGCGTGTAAAAGTAAGTGCCGTAGCTGTACCGATTGTACTGGAACGCGCTGTAGTTGTAGTTGTACGTGAACAGGTACGTGTAGTGCGGCACCGTGTAGGACCGGTGTAGGTAGGCGCCAATCGTTGACGCGTAGCTCAGTCCGTGGGACGGTATGAGGCCGGCCTCGTTGTAGTTGAAGTACAGCATCACGCCGGTGCTGTACGGATAGGCCGCCCAATCGGGCTGGGCATCCAGCGGCGTCTTCGGCGTTACGGCCTTGTCCGCCGGCAGTTCCTTGTTCCAAACCACGGTCAGATCAGCGTTGATGGTGAGGTCGCCGGCGCGGACAAGTTCGTTCACTGCATCCAGGCCGGCCTGGTACGCATCCAGGAACTCCTGATCGACGTTCAGTGCGCTCGGATCATCGATTTGCAAGCCCAACGTGCCGTCGGGTGCTACTTGCAGGTACTGCTCGCTTCGGATCGCCAGGTCACCCAGTTCCCGAATCTGTTCCGCCGAGACGACGGTGACATCTGATGCTGGCAGCGTTGCCAGATCGGGTGTTGGTCTCTCTGCCAGCGCCGGCGCCGGTGCTACGAGTACCAGCAACTGAGCTAGGATGAACAAGATCGTTGCAGATTTCCAAAAACCTTTCAACATTGAAAAACACTCCTTTTGTGTGATTCGACCTGGACAGGAAGCTCTCCTAACTCGTTCAGGAACTATGAGGGGGTTGCCGGCGGTGTTCTTACGTTGGCGGTTGGTTGGTGGAAGGTTAAGGAGGAGTCAGGTTTGTAGTAACCGCTTATGGACTTTGAGAAAATAAACCGGTAACGACCCGCCAGCCCATGTCATTCCGAACGGAGCGCCGGCGGAGTGAGGAATGACATCTGCGGGGCAGGTTGCTTCGCGTAGTCAATTGCCTGTCTCCACACCGACAGCAGCCTGCAGGACCCGCTGCGCGATAGGCGTGGCCACCAGCGATCCTTCGCCGCCGTTCTCCACGATGACCGCGATGGCGAAGGTGGGTGCGGCCGAGTCGCCGGCCTTCTGCGCCCAGCCGATGAACCAGGCGTGAGGTTCCGTGTTTTCACCGCCCAGTTGCGCGGTTCCCGTCTTCCCGCCCACAATCGCGCCTGGAATCTGCGCTCGCCGCGCGTAGCCGTCCTGCACGGAGGTGATCATGATGTCGCGGACCTGGTGAGCCGTGGCTTGAGTGATGGGTACGCTCAGAATACCTCGTCCATTACGTATTGCGTATTCCGTATTGCGTATTGCGGAAGAGAAATCCGAAATCCGAAATCCGAAATCCGAAATCGTTCTTCCGTCGCGCGTCTGGACCTGTTCGGCCAGGTAGGGCTGGGGCATGGCGCCGTCGTTGGCCACGGTTGCGGCTACCAGGGCCATGTTCAGCGGTGTCACCAGCAGCTCGCCCTGTCCGAAGGCGGTGGATGCCAGCAGCACCTGGTTCATCAGCAGGGGGTCGTTGGCTAGTTGGCTGGGCGAAGTCGGAATCTCCAGCGGTATCTCGCGCCCGATTCGGAACCGGCCGGCGTAGTCTCTCAGCCGCTGCGCGCCCAGGTCCAGCCCCATTCGGGCAAATGTGAGGTTGCAGGAGTAGGCGTAGGCATGGGCCAGGTCAAACCGATTCACCCCCTTCGGGTTATTGCTGCACTCGATGGGGAATCCCTCCACATACAGCGTCTCATCGCCGTCGTCAAACATCTGGCTGGGATGCACCACCCCTTCCTCGAGCGCCGCCGAGAGTGTGACAGTCTTGAAAGTTGAACCGGGCGGATAGCGACCCTGGGTGGCGCGGTTGAGGAGGGGCCGGCCCGGATCGTCCTTCAACCGCGAGAAATCATCGTTGATGCTGGTGGGATCGAAGGTCGGATGGCTGGCCATGGCCAGGATTGCACCGCTGCGAGCATCCAGCAGGACCACCGCGCCCTGCGTGTTGCCAAGCGCCTCGTCGGCCACGCGCTGAAGGTCCAGGTCGATGGTCAGCACCACGTCGTTGCCGACGGGTAGGCGGTGGTACAACCACTGGTCCAGGCTGGCCTGAAATCCCATCGGCAGGGCGCGGAGCGGATCGTTGAAGGCAGATTCGATGCCGGCGGTGCCGTGCCGCAGGCTCCAATAGCCCAACACCGGCGCAAGCTGCGGGTATGGGTAGCGACGATGTGCGACTCCGTCGGCGTCGATTTCGCTGCGTGCCAACACCTGCTGGTTGCGATCCAG
>JBHHTZ010000266.1:0-5785 GCA_046753605.1 Anaerolineae bacterium | reverse complement strand
CCCCCCCGCGCGCCGCGCGGATTGCCCTGGGGCCGGCGCTGGCGGGGGGCCGGCGCTGGCCGAGGGGCGGCGCTAGTCGGGGGCCGGCGCTGGCCGAGGGGCGGCGCTGGCCGAGGGACAGCGCTGGCTGGGGGCCGGCGCTGGCCGAGGGGGCGATGCCGAACTTGGTCTTGCTATAGAATGACCAACGGTATCACCTTATGCCCGTGCGGTTGCTGGCTGAGATGCACCGTGCATTACCCGATTGGTTTTTCAGACTTCATAAGCGGTTACTACGAAGGCGTAGGGGATTAGCGAGTCGGGCTGACGAACTTGTAGCCGACGCCGCGTACGTTGACGATAAATTGATGATCGTCGGGGTTGGGCTGGAGTTTTTGGCGCAGGTGGGTGAGATGAGGGTTGAGCGTGGATCGTGCTTCCCATAACTCGCTGTCGTGGCCCCACACGGCCTGCACGATTTCCTCGGGGCGCAGGACCACGCCGGCCTCCCGTGCCAGGCAGGTCAGCAGATCGAACTCGATCGGGGTGAGATGGAGGGCATCGCCGTGCAGGTTGGCCACGTGGGCAGCGAGATCGATGGTCAGCGGGCCGGCATGGATGACGTCCACCGGCTCATGGGTTGGTTGGGCAGGGGTTGGTTCTTGCATCGTGCCTCGAATCTGCCGCAGACTCTCCTGGATGTCGGCGACTAGCTCCTGTTGGCGCAGGAGCTGCCGGCGCCTGGCCAGTCCACCCGCGACGCTGCTCAACAGCTCCTCGATCGAGGCCGGCTTCAACAGATAGTCGTGCGCGCCCTCCCGCACGGCAGCGATGGCCGACTCCACCGTCGCGTGGCCGGTGAGCAGGATGATCACCGTGCCGGGCGCGATGTCGCGGGCTGTGCGCATCACTTCGACGCCGTCCTTGCCCGGCATCCGAATGTCAAGCAGCATCAGGTCGAAGGGAGCATCATCGTTTAACCGCTCTACGGCGGTGCGTCCATCGTGGACCAGCACGACCTGGTGCCCGGCCTGGGAAAGTATCTCTTGCAGGAAAAAGCCGATGTGCTTCTCGTCGTCCGCCACCAGGATTCTGGCCTGTTCACCCATTCTCTTCCTCCGGCATGGCCGGCAGGTGAATCTCGAACGTGGCGCCTTCCCCCTCCCGGCTGCTAACTTGGATCTGCCCCCCGTGGGCTTCGATGAGGCTCCGGCTGACGGATAGCCCGATGCCGAGTCCATCCGGTTTGGTAGTGTAGAAGGGTTCGAAGATGTGCTCAATATCCGCCGGGGCTATGCCCGTGCCTTCGTCGGTGAATCCAACGGTGATGCCATTGGCGCGGCCGGCTGTTGTGACCGTCAGCCGTCCCCGGCCGGCCATGGCCTCGATGCCGTTCAGCGCCAGGTTAAGGAAGATCTGCTTCAACTGATCGGCATCGGCCCTGATGAGCGGTAGCTCCGGATCGAGATGCGCTTCAATCTGAACCCTGGGGCGATCAACCGCGAGGAGCTGCAGAACGTGCTGAATAACGTCGTTGGCATCCGTCAGATCCCGATCGCCGTGTGATGGACGGTAGAAGTCCATCATCTGCTGAATGATTCGGCTCACCCGGGCCTGCTCTTCCAGCAGAATCTCGACGTACTGGCGTGACACGTTGTCCTGGTCGGGGACGCGCCCGGCCAGAAGTTCAAGTCCACTGCGGATGGACTGCATCGGGTTGTTGATTTCATGAGCGATGGCGGCCGCCAGCCGGCCTGCTGCGGCGAATCGCTCGGCCTCGATGAGCTGAGCCTGGATCTCTTCGAGTTCACGCGTTCGCTCCTTGACTCGCCGTTCGAGCTTTTCGGCAAACCGCTGCGTCGCGGCGTGAAGCTGTTGGTTGTGGATCGTGATAGCTACCTGATGGGCGATTTCGGTCAGGGTTTCGACGTCGGCCGGCCCGAAGGCGTTGGGCCGGCGGCATCCCACGTTGAGCGAGCCGATCACGTCGCCCTTCACCCTCAGTGGCACGTCCACGTAGGAGCGGATGCCGCTCTGGAGCAGTGAACCGTCCTCCAGAAAACGGTTGTCCTTCGTCTCAGGCTGAATGAGTGGCCGGCGCTGACTCACCACCCAACCGACAGCGCTGCCAGCCATCGGGAGCTCCACGTCCAGGTCTGGAGCTGAGTCACTGCCCGGAGCTACTGCAAAGACGCGGAGGGTCTCACTGTCTTCAGTGAGCAGGGCTATGCTCATCCGGTCATGCTGGATGAGTCGCCTGGTCTGCACAGCAAAGGTTTGGAATACCTCGTCGATCTCTAGGCTGGCGGCGATGGCGGTGGTAATGGCGTTTAGCGCCTCGATGTGTGCTGCCCGCTGCCGGCTTTCCTCCAGCAGTTGGGCATTCCGAATAGCGATGGCGATCTGAGCCGCCAGGATGGCGCCCAGCCGCACGTCCGCATCGCTGTAGGTCTGGGAACGTAGGCTCTCGAAGATCAGAGCGCCTCGGGTTTCACCTTTGGCTCGCAGGGGCAGGGCCAGGATGGAGGTGGTGGCCGGCATGTCGATCAAGGTTTCGCCAAAACCCTCGGCCGGCGGAGGCAGTTCATCGCCGGCGTCCAGGCGAAGGACCTGGGAACGACTGATGACCCAGCCGGCCAGTCCCTCCTCGATCGCCCGGTCTTGGGTCTTGGGTGTGCCGGCCGCCGGGTCGGTCGGATTGTAGAGCCACCATTCCTGATAGGTCTCGCCGTCCCCGTTCCGCAGGGCGATGCGGCAGCGGTCGAAGTCCAGCACCCACTTGGCTTGCTCGACCACGACCTCCAGAATAGCGTCGAGACTCAGGGCAGCGGTAACAGCCTGCGACACTTCGTTGACGACGGCCAGACGCGCCGATAGCGCCTGCGTCTCCTGCGGGTGCTCCTGCCCTGTCAAATCGGTCGGTTTCTGTGTCACGCCGTGTTCTCCTGCGCGCCGGCAAACTCGTCGAGGGGCAGGGCAAGGGCGTCGGCGTAGGTGTTCAGTGAAGCCGCCAGGTCGGCCACAGCGACCAGCTCCAGAATCTCGGCCTGGGAGAAGCCGGCCTCTGCGAGTTGGTGGAAATCGTCGTTGGAGAGGCCGGCCGGGTTGGTAGCTGCTCGGACGCCAAAGGAGATCGCCAACTTCAGCCGGGCCGGCAACTTGGCCGCGTTAAGGTCCTGTATCAAAGCGGCCAGCGTCGTCCCGTTGATGCCCATCGCACCCAGCAGCGCCGAGTGCATCTCCTGGCAGTACAGACAGTTGTTGGCGCTGCTCACCGCGACGATAATCATCTCTTTCACCGTCCGGGGAACTTGACCCTCGATTAACGTGCCTCGGACCTTTTCCCACGTTCCCTTCAGAACCGAAGGACTGATAGCCATGGACTGAAAGAACGTGGGCACCCTCCCAAACTCTCGTCGAATATCGGCGTAGACTGCCCTGACTTCCTCCGGAGCCTCCTCCTGTTGGACAAGGTAGTAGCGGGCCATGAATGCTCTCCCCTCGCGCAAACCTACAACAGAGTTGAACAATTGCCCAGATTGTATGGATGATGGGCTTTCTGTCAAGACGGAAAGCGAAATGGCTGACCGACGTAAGATGACCCTGCCATAGGTTGTCGTAGTACCGGAAGACAAAAAGTGAATAACTCGAAAACTATGAACCTGCCAGGGATGAACGGCAGATTTTTTGGTTTGAGGGGGTGATGGCAAAGGATACTAATGTGCAAAGATGGAGGCACCTCCCGCCAGCCGAGGAGTGTGATATCTCGGAGACGGTCACGCATTTGCTCGGCTAAGGAACGTGAGTTTATCAGTTGATCAATGAGTATTGTTGAAAGGAGACGATGATGTCAAGTCGATTTGTACGTCTAAGTATGGTGGTTGTTATTCTGGCGGCAGCGCTGCTCGCCTTTGGCGTTGCTCCCCGAGCCCATGCGGCCGGGAGTGCATCGGTAGTTGAGAGCGTCGTCCACGAAGCTGACATTACCGGCGTTGTGGACCTCATCCAGGGGGCGCTGGTTGATCACAGTGGCCTCTCGCTGGACGACAACGCGGTCATCTACGGCGCCATCGGCCGCACCAACCAGGCGATTGACCACCTGTACAATACAGGAGCCACCGGCGACGTTTTCAATACCGCCGAGGACTTGCTGCTGACCCAGTTGGACTTGCTCCGCGAGGTTGAGGCTGCGACTTTGAGCCAGGACATCGGGGACCTGAATACCGTCGTTATTGGACTGGTGGACGTCGCCCAGCGCCGGCTGGCCTTCGAGCGCCAGATGGGTAATCCCTTCACCCTGTTGGGCGCCAGCCGCACCGTCAGCGTCGTGGACATCGCCCGCGATGACGCGGCAACGCGTGTCGCCATGGCCGAAGTGATCACCGCGCTGGCGACCGGCCATCCGGTGGACCTGGACATCAGCGACGTGGTGTACCGCGCACTGGGCGAGACGTCCCGTGGGCTGGACCTGGTGGACGAGACCGGCGAGACCGGCGACGTGTTCACCGCTGCTGTGAACCTGTTGGAGCAACGCTTCCAGTTCCTGGTCGATCTGGAACAGGCCGTGATTAGCGGTAATCTGGATGACCTGCGGGCCGTCGCCGATAGCTGGGTCAACCTGTCCCAGGAGCAACTGATCTTCGAGCGCCAGTTGCTGGCCCGTGACGTGAATCGGTCGAGCCGGGGCTTCCTGAATCGCCGCGCAGACAGCTTCTTCAGCCGACGCAGCAGCCTGGGCGGCTCCAGCATCTCGACCCACGCGGGCTCGACCCGTCTGGGCAACACCGGGACGGTTGTTGTGACTGTCCAGCAGGGCGATACCCTGGGCGACCTGGCTTCGCGCTACGACACGACCGCCGAAACGCTTGCCCGGTTGAACAACATCTCGGATGCGAACCTGATTAGCTCGGGAATGCTGTTGATCGTGCCGGCAACTCCGACCTCAGCAGCGGCGAATGGCCGCTAGTCCGTGACGGAGCATCGGTAGCTCGCTGCTAAACGAGCTCCGATTTACAGCAAACACAACGGAATACAGTTGTTTCTCGAACAACAATGGCCCTTCCAGTCGGAAGGGCCATTGTTGTAGAGGCACATCGTGAACGTGACGCTAGTCACAGTTGAAGCGATCAGATAAAGGAGTCTGATATGTTGGATAGGATTTCACGCTCTATGATGGTTGTTCTGTTTCTGGCTGCGCTGCTGCTGGCCGGCACCGCTGTCACCCCTGTCCAGGCAGCCGGCGAGGCTGCCTACCTGGAAGATGTCATCCATGCCGCCGACATCGACCACATCACCCGGTTGATCGACGATGCACTGACCCATCTCGACGGCCTGAGGCTCGACGATCACGACATCGTTTACGACGCGCTGGGGCGCACGAACGCAGCGCTCGATCTGTTGTACAGCTCCGGCGCCACGGGCGACGTGTTTAACACGGCCGAACGGTTGCTGGTATCTCAGCACGACCTGCTGCAGGAAGTAGAGCGCGCCACCCTGACCGGCAACCTGGCGGATCTCTCCACAGTGGCGCCTCTGCTGGTCGACTACGCCCAGGCCAGGCTGGCCTTCGAGCGCCAGACGACCCTGACGCACGGCAGCCATTTGCCACTGTCCAGCTCTCACCTGGGCAGCAGCGGGCTGTACGGCCGCAGCTCGCTCGGTTCGCGCTACCTGGGCAGCAGCGGGCTGTACGGCCGCAGCTTACTCGGTTCGCGCTACCTGGGCAGCAGCAGCCTGTACGGCCGCAGCCTGCTCGGTTCGCGCTACCTGGGCAGCAGCGGGCTGTACGGCCGCAGCCTGCTCGGTT
>JBHHTZ010000265.1:0-5799 GCA_046753605.1 Anaerolineae bacterium | reverse complement strand
CATTGATGGGGCGCAGCTTCGTAGCCCGCCGACTTCATCGGCGGGCGGGCCTGGCCGGCGCGGTACTCCGGTTATTATCTCAATCTTCATCAGTCATGGTCTGTCAGGGATCCCCCGATGGTACCAGGGAAAGATTTCCTCCTCGTAGTTGGCGCCCATCATGCTGTCCACGCACATCACGGCGCTGATGGCGGCCCCATCGATGCCGCCGCCCCACAGCCGCCGGCCATACTGATCGCCGGCAAAATACAGCCCTTCCACCCACGGCGACTTCACGTCCGGCCGCTCCACGCCCTCGCCCACCGGACGCCACAGACCGTAGGCTTCGGGGGAAGGCGTCCAGATGCAGAATTCCATGTCCTCCTCCCAGGTGGGGAAGGTCTCGCGGAAGTAGTTGTCGCACCAGTCGGTCACGCGCTTCACCCGCTGCGGGTCGCGCTGCTCGTTGTCCGTCAGAGCCACAGAGAACTCGAAGGTGCGCTTGCCTTCGGGCGCACGGTCCGCGACGGCTCCCATGCCCCACATCACGATGTCCACGTCGCCGATGAAGCCCTCGTTGCGGATCGCGCCGGGCATGTAGACGAAGGAGCGTTCGTCGATGCCGTACTGCTCCCACACGTTGCGCTTCAGGCCGATGTAGGCCGAGAGCAGGCCGGCCCCCCAGAACCGGTTCTCCAGCACATCTACCCAGTCGGCAGGAAAAGGCTGGCGCGGCAGCACGCTGAAGATGTACTTGGGCGGGATGGTGCAGATGACGGCATCCGCGCGGACGGTCTCCTGGCCGCCGTCCGGCGTGCTGATGACCACCCCCCTGGACTTGCCGGCTTCGATGAGCACCTCCTTCACGGTCGTGCTCCTGCGAACCTCGCCGGCGTGGGCCAGCAGCACCTTCTCCATCGCCTGCGGGATGGCAATCGTCCCCGGCTCAGGCACTGTACCCACGGAACCTGTGATTATGTTCATTTTGATGGGCCGGGCAATGGCCATGTACCCCAACACGTCGCCGACCGGCGCCATGGCCGGCTCCGCCATCGCCGACTGGGACGAGATGAGCACCTTCACGAAGTCATAAGCCTCATCGTTCAGGTTCTTGTCTCTCAGCCACTCCTCGAGCGACACATCCATCAGTCGTGCCATATCCTCGAATGTGGCTATGGCCATGTCGCGCAGCGCGTTTCGAGTTCCCTCGTATGCTTCCTCGGACATCCACGGGTACGGCCGGAGCGGCTCCACCTGATACTTCTTGTTGCCCCCCTCCCAGTCCACGAAGGCGAAGCCGGTGTTGACGGGAATGTCCACGAATTCGCCAAGATGCTGAAGCAGGAACTCAATACGTCCCTTGTTGCCCCAGAACAGACCGTGGCCGCCGGCCTCGAACGTGTAGCCGTCCAGCAGACCCTGCTCGAAGATCGTGTCCAGGTCGGGGTAGGTGTTGGAGATGAACGTGCGTGCATGTCCGAGCGCCTTGCGCAGCCCATCGGCGTCCAGCTCCAGGCCGTCAACCGTCACCTTGTTGCCGTTGCCCACGAAGGAAACGGCACGCCCTCCAATGAATGGAGCTCTCTCGACAACCAGTACCCTCTTGCCGAAGTCTTTGGCCAGCATGGCCGCTGTTCCCAGGCCGGCGATGCCGGCGCCGATGACGACAACGTCGTAGCTATTCGTACCCATGTGAAATCTCCTCATTGTTTCGTCGCACAATCACATCGTTGGCTTGCATGGCCCTCACCCCTCCCCCTGCCCCCTCCCCTCTCCCGACCCTTCGGCCCCGCTCAGGGCAAGCTTCGGGAGAGGGGAGGGGGTGGCGGCGAAGCCGGCGGGGGTGGGGAGAGGGCGTCACAGCAACCCCCCACCATCCATCACAACGATCTGGCCCGTGATGTACGCGGCGGCGTCCGACACCAGGGCCAGGGCCATGCGGGCCACCTCCTCCGGCTCAGAAATCCGCTTCAGCGGCGTGCGATCCATCACCATCTGCATGATGGCCTCGTTGCTCCAGATCGCCTGGCTGAAGCGCGTCTTCACCACCGCCGGCGCCAGAGCGTTCACGCGGATGTTGTACGGCCCCAATTCGAGGGCCAAAGCCCTGGTGAGCATGTTGATGGCCGCCTTGCTGACGCAGTAGATCCCCAGGCCCTCGTCCGGCTTGACCCCGCCGGCTGACGAAATGTTCAGGATGTTTCCCCCGCCCTGTTCGATCATCAGTTGCGCCGCCATCTGGCTCAGCAGAAAGTACCCCCTGACATTGGTCTCCATGATCAGGTCGTAAGCCCACTGCTCAATCTCCACCAGCGGCGCCATCACCGGATTGGCGGCGGCATTGTTCACCAGGATGTCGATGCGCCCAAACTCCTCCTTGACGGCATCGACGAGCTGCCGCAGCTCCTCCGGTTTTCGGTTGTGGGCAGCGACTGCCAGAGCCCGACGCCCCATCCCCCGAATCTCGTCCGCTACCTCTTCCAGATCGGGCAGCTTCCGACTGCTGACCGCCACGTCCGCGCCGGCATCGGCAAAGGTCAGGGCAATCGCCTTGCCAATCCCCCGACTCCCGCCGGTAACAAGAGCAACCTGGCCCGTCAGGTCCAAATATGAAACGTCCATGCTCTCCTCCATTGCCTATCTCAGACTGATTTCCTGCTTCAAGATTAGTTGGCTGGATGGCTGGATAGCTGGATGGCTTGCGCAGCGCCCTGCAGCCATCTAGCCATCCAGCCATCCAGCCATCCATCCCATTCCTCCGCCGGCCCGTTGACTACTCGGGGGCGCTGATCGCGTGCATGACAAACGGCACCCATTCGCTGTTCCCGTCCTCCCTCGAGGTCTTCTGGTAGGTGAAACCGCGAAACAGGACCAGCACGCACTGCGCCACCGCCGGCACGTTCATACTCCGAAAAACGCCCTGCTGAACGCCCTCGTCGAGGATGCTGGCGATGATGCCCTTGATTCCCTGTTCCACCCAGTCGATCTCATCGCCGAGGAAGGGCTCGTAAAGGCGCTGGTCATCGGCCAGAACCTGGCCCAGGAACGGGTTCTCGTCGAAGTACTGAGTGGACATGTCGAACAGGATGCGCAGCTTCTCCCGAGCATCGCCGGCCTGCCTGATCTGCACCAGACACGACTTCCGGAATGTCAGCGCCTCGTGCACCACAAGGTCGGCCAGGATCTGCTCTTTGCTGCTGAACACCTCGTAGATGGTGCGCTTGGAGACGCCGGCGCCCGTTGCGATCTCGTCCACCGTCGTCTTCTTGAACCCAAAGCGACCGAACAACTCCTTGGCTGCCGCCAGGATCTTGATCTTTTTGGCTCCGTCCTGGCCGGCCTGTTCCCCGGTCATCGCCTACAACCCCATCGTTTTTGCGATAATGTTCTTTTGGATCTGTGTCGTGCCACCGCCGATGCACAGCACCAGGACGTCCCGCAGGTGTCGCTGCATGTCGAATTGCAGGCTGGCGCCATCCCGCCCCAGCAAGTCGATGCCCCGCAGCGCGATCTTGCGGGCGGTCTCGGTGGCGAAATACTTGGCCATGGAGGTCTCTTTGACGCACTCCAGGCCCTGGCTGGCCATGGACGCGGCATGGTGCGCCAATCGTCTGGCGGCCTCCAGCTCGGTGGCCATCTCCACCAGTGCGTGCTGAATGGCCTGGGAGCGGCCCCGCGGCCGGCCCGACTGAAAGCGAGCTTTGGCGTACGCGACCGCATCGTCCAGAGCGGCCTGCCCGATCCCCAGCGCGCACGCCGCCAGCGCCAACCTTTCGCTGTTCAGCAACTGCACCATCTGATACCAGCCCTGGTTCAGGCCGGCCTCGCCCCCCAGGATGTCGCTGGGCCGAACCCGCACGTTGTCGTAGTGGACAGCGCAGGTGTTTGAGCCGTGGTAGCCCAGCTTCTTCAGTGGGCTGGCGCTGTAGCCCGGCGTTCTGGTATCCACGAGAAACGCGGTGATCCCCTGATACTTGTCGGGCGCGGTGCGGGCCATGGTCACGACGATGTCGCTGACGCCGGCGCCGGTGATGAACATCTTGCTGCCCGAAATCCAGTAGTCCCCGTCTTTCAGGACGGCTTTGGTGGTGATGCTGGCGGCGTCCGAGCCGGCGTTGGGCTCTGTCAACGCGAAACTGAGCTTCAGCCGGCCTTGTGCCAGCACGGGTAGGAACCGCTCCTTCTGCTCCTGGCTGCCACTCTGGCTGATGAAGTCATTCCCGTACAGTGTGATATTGCCGATCACCCACGCCAGCACGGGCAGCCGCTTCGAAATCTCCTCGTAGACCGGCATGATGTCGATAGCGCTTCCCCCCAGCCCGCCGTACTCCACCGGAATGTTGATCCCCAGCAGGCCGGTATTGCCAAACTTGCGCAGGAGTTCGTGGGGATAGACATCCTCGCGGTCGATCCCCCGCGCCACGTCCCGCGGAATCTCCGTCTCGACGAAGCTCCTCACCGTTTCGACGATCTGTGCCCGTCTTTCATCTGGTGTAGACACGCCTAGCTCAGGAATCATAACCATCTATACTGCCCCGTATCCCGCATCCCGCATCCCGTATCCCGCCTCACGGAACCCTATGCATCAAGAACTTCATGTCGAACGTCATCACGGTGACATCGTTCTGGTTCACGACGTCGTAACGCATGACGGTGTAGCCCTGGTCAGGCTTCTTCGTCTCCCGCATGTCGGTTACTTCTGCGCGCACCCTGATGGTGTCGCCGATCTTGACCGGAGCGGGGATGCGCATGTTGTCCACCCCGAGCCAGGCAATGACCGAGTCCTTCGCGATGCCGGTCAAGCCCACCAGCCCCACCGCCAGCGCGAACGTCAACGGGCCGTGGGCGATTCGCTCGCCGAACTGCGTCTGGGCAGCGTAGGTGGCGTCCATGTGCAGCGGGTAGAAGTCCATGGTCAGGCCGGCCCACCCGACCAGGTGCGCGTCCGTGACGGTAATCCCCTGTGTCCAAAACGAGTCACCGACCGCGAAGTCGTTCCAGTATTTCTCAGGCATGAGTCTGTCTCCTCAAAGGGGGTGTGGCTCCTGCAACGCAGTTGCGCCGACTTGCTAGCCCGCACCCCTCGATACGCTGCCTCACTTCGTTTGCAGCTACTCGGGGTGCTCGATGAATTACACGCTCAACCCTTGCGCCGCCATGTCAATGACCAGGACCAATTGCTACCCGATCGGCCTGAATTTCGGCAGCGTAAGCTCGTCGCTCACCTGCTCAAACGTCACCTGCACCGGCATCTCGCAGCACACGTCTGCCGGATCGCAGCCCACGATGTTGGTCATCATCTGCACGCCTTCCTCCAGCCGGACGATGGCGATGACGAAGGGCACATCCTCCGCAAAGGCGGACGGCGGGTTGTTTTGAACCACCGAGAAGGTGTAAACGGCGCCCCTGCCGGACGATTCGACCCAATCGATGCGCTCCGAAAGGCAGAAGGGACACCTGAGCCGGGGGTAGAAGATGTGCTGCCGGCAGTCCTGACAGCGCTGGATGAGCAATCTACCCTCGCGCGCCGCGTTCCAGAAGGGTTCGGTCCAGGGCTGAGTTTGTGGGATTGTCTTATTCACCGAAAGATCACCTCACAGGCGAGCGAGCAATGAATTGCCCGCTTGCTACAGAAAACCTGCTGATGAACCTTGAGAAAATAATCCGGTAACAGCGAACTGCTTCTCAGCCACCGCCCGCACGGGCATGAAGTGCCCGTGCTACGAAGCAGCGCCCGATGAATCGGGCTTACGCCCCGTTTCCGAGCGGAAAAGCCCCATTGATGGGGCGCAGCTTCGTAGCCCGCCGACCCTTCGACGA
>JBHHTZ010000264.1:0-5820 GCA_046753605.1 Anaerolineae bacterium | reverse complement strand
GGCTAGCCCCCTTCGACAAGCCCCTCGACAGGCTCGGGATGAGCATCCTGAGTAGCGAAGCGTATCGAAGGGTGCGGCTTAGGCCTAAGCACCCTGTTGCCGCAAACCCGCACCCTTCGATACGGCCTCCACTACGTTCCGGCCTACTCAGGATGCTCATCCCGAGCCTGTCGAGGGGCTTGACGAGGGGCTCTCTTGATCTAACTGGCGAAGGATTTCTGCCGAGCTGTACTAGTGCTTCTCGGCAAAATCCGTCGCCGTTTATCTGTTCGACGGGGATCGTCAGATCCCCGTCTGGAGCGCCGATCTTCCAGGTTGTAGCGGGCTTTTGCCAGGGATCTGGCGATCCCTGGCAAGCACTGCGAACGCCATCACACAGGTGTTGCATTCTGCTCCTGGGCATTATCGTTTCTCTCCTGATAATAGCGCACCAAGTTTCTGCAATACTTCAGTTACTGTTGCGGCCGGCAAAGCGCAAACAAACTCCGCATTCCTGGCACGCCAATCCAGACTCTTCACCTGGTCCGCCAAGATCACACCTGTGACGGGCAGGCCGACAGGAATGAGAACCTCGAACGGGAAACCTTTAATTTGGTTCGTGATCGGGCAGAGGATGGCTAATCCGACCTTGCCGTTGTAGGCAGCCGGCGATAGCACAACTGCCGGGCGGCGCCCCGCCTGCTCGTGCCCCGTTTGGGGATTCAAGCTGATCCAGACGACATCTCCACGCTGAGGAACATATGTCTGTGGTTCTACCAAGCCTCACCCCCCACTGCAGAGCCAGTGTCGAATTCGCCGTGCAAGTTGTCCTCGGTCACTTGCGCCAGTAAAGCTTCCAGGCTGAGTCCAGGCTCAACCGCAGGCACTATGACCAGCTTCCCGCTCACCAGCGACAAATCAACCGGTGAGTTGTTTTCCAGCCCCAGCTCAGAAGCAAGCGGTTTTGGGATGCGTACTGCCAGGCTGTTGCCCCATTTCTGCACTCGGGTTTCCATCTCAGTACCTCCTTTTGTATCTACAAAGAAGATACACTTGTTCGGAGCATTTGTCAAGCTTGACCACTGGAAGCGGCATGACCGAGATGCGCGCCTGCCACCGCGACCTGCCCCAGGCTGATACCGCCGTCGTTGGGCGGCACCTGCTGGACGAAGGGCCGGCAGCCGACGCCCTGCACCGCGCCGTGGATTCCAACGCGCACACGCCGCTTTGTGGCCAATCGTCAGGCTTCCTTCGAGTTGGCGAATGAGATTCTCTTCGACAGCGTTTGGTGTACCGGGCAGGTCTTCGCAACCTGCATTAACCTGTGGCGCTGAGCATCGGTCAGCGGGCCGGCCAACTCGACGTCGTACTCAAACACAACCTCTCCTGGCGTTGTTCGGTCCAGGGAAACCCGCGTGAACACCTCCCCCAGTGGGATGCCGTGTTCATCGGCGTACATTCGCAACCAGATGTTTAGACAGCTCGCCAGCGCCGCTTCGAGAAGTTCGTGGGGACGAAAGCCTGAGTGGCTTCCGCCCTTGTCCTCGGTCGTATCAGACAGCGCCTCGTGCTTGCCGTTCGTGACAAGAGACTGATATCGAGTCTCCAGGCTCATGCACGTGACCATCGTTACTCCTCGTCGGCGCCTCAAACTCCTTCATGCCGCGACTCAGAAAGTTCCTCCATTCAAACCAGGTGCTTGCGCTGGCGGATTGCACTGTGCCAATAAACGAAGGGGCGGCCACCTGCCACCGCGCCGGCTGTCAGCGATGCCGGCGCATTAGCAGAGGGCCGTCCCAGGAAGGCGGAGGCCCCGTAACCCGACCGGCTGGTCGGGGCCGCTATCTCATTGATAACGCGTGCCCACTCCCCGGTCGGATTCGATGAGCGCCCCGCCCGGTACAGGTACACTTCACGGGAAACCTTGAAGGCCTGCTGAACATGCGCATGACTCCAGGATACCAATCGAACATACACAAAACGCCGGCTGGACGTCAGGTCGGCGTCGCTGCCGGCGATCTTGAGTGGGCCATAGTATAAGCGGTTTTGTAGATTTGTCAACCTGGGAACCAGCCGGAATGAATGCGGCGTCTGGCGTTTGAACACAGCCTGGTGTATAATTCCTCTGTCAAAGTAGTTACCCGAAAGGAACCACGATGGATATCGGAACGATCCGCCGCATCAACATCGACACAGAAATGAAGGGGGCGTACCTGGATTACGCCATGAGCGTGATCACCGCCCGCGCTCTCCCCGACGTGCGAGATGGCCTGAAGCCTGTGCAACGGCGGATTCTGTACGCCATGTACGACATGGGTCTGCGCCCCAATCGGGCCTACAAGAAAAGCGCGCGCATCGTTGGGGAAGTGCTGGGAAAATATCATCCTCACGGCGATTCGGCCGTGTACGACGCGATGGTGCGCCTGGCACAGGACTTCAGCATGCGCTATCCGCTGGTCGATGGCCAGGGGAACTTCGGTTCCGTCGATGGCGACAACGCGGCTGCCATGCGCTACACCGAAGCCCGCCTGGCCGCCATTGCCCTGGAAATACTGACTGATATCGATCGAGACACCGTCGATTTCGTAGATAACTTCGATGGCACGCTGCAGGAGCCGGAGGTGTTGCCGGCCAGGCTGCCCAACCTGCTCCTCAATGGCGCGTCGGGCATTGCCGTCGGCATGGCGACCAACATCCCTCCCCACAACCTGCGCGAAGTGTGCGCTGCCTTGATCTACCTGATCGACCACTACGACCAGGCCGATGAGGTCACAGTTGATGACCTGATGCAGTTCATCAAGGGGCCGGACTTTCCCACCAGCGGCGCCATCCTGGGGACAGACGGCATCCGCACAGCCTATGTAACCGGCCGCGGGCGCATCATCATGCGCGCCACAGCCTACATCGAGGAGATGGCTGGAGGCCGGCATCGCATCATCGTCACCGAACTCCCCTACCAGGTCCGCAAGTCGACACTGGTCGAGCGCATTGCCGAGCTGGTGCGCGCCGGCCGCCTCGACTCCATCTCGGACCTGCGGGACGAATCCGACCGCACCGGCATGCGCATCGTCATCGAACTCAAGCGGGGCGCCATCCCCCGAATCACGCTGAACAAGCTTCTGAAGCACACGCAGATGCAGACCACCTTCGGGGCAAACATGCTGGCCCTGGTCGATGGCGAGCCACGCGTATTGTCCCTGCGGCGCATGCTCCTGGCCCACCTCCAACATCGGCAAGAGGTCATCCGCCGGCGCACCGAGTACGAGCTGGAGCGAGCGCGCCGCCGGGCCCACGTCCTCGAAGGCCTGTTGATCGCTCTTGACAACCTGGACGAGGTCATCGAAACCATCAGGCGGTCAGACAGCGCCGACGCTGCCCGCCGCAATCTGATCAGCCGCTTTGAACTGACAGATGTCCAGGCCCAGGCGATCCTCGACATGCAGTTGCGCCGGCTGGCGGCCCTGGAAGTTCAGAAAATCCAGGCCGAACACGCCGATCTCATCCGACAAATCGCATACTACGAAGACCTGCTGGCCAACCCCCACAAGATTCTTCAGTTGGTCCGCGATGACCTGGAGGAACTCCAGGCAAGCTACGGCGATGACCGTCGAACAATCATCACGCCTGGCGATGACGCGGCCGATTTCAGCATCGAGGATCTGATACCCCGCGAGGATGTGTTAATCAGCATCACACGGCGCGGCTACGCCAAGCGCGTGCCGGCCAGCACATACCGCACCCAGCGCCGGGGAGGACGGGGCGTCAAGGGGATGCGCACCCGCGAGGCGGACGAAGTCGAGCACCTGTTCCTCAGCAACACGCTGGACAGTGTTCTGCTGTTCACGAACCGGGGGCGCGTGTTCCAACAGAAGGCCTATCAGTTCCCGGATGCCGGCCGCACCGCCCGCGGCCTGCCGATAAGCAACCTGATCCCGCTGGCGCACGGCGAGCGCGTGACGGCCGCCGTCCGCGTCCCCGACTTCGAGCGGGCCGACTACATCCTGCTGGCGACACGCAACGGTCGGATCAAGCGCGTCGATCTGTCAGCGTTCGAATCGGTGCGACCAAGCGGCCTGATTGCTATCTCGCTGGATGAAGGGGACGAGCTGCGCTGGGCCAGCGTGACCCACGGCGGCCAGGAGGTCATTCTGACCACGGAGAAGGGCCAGGCCATTCGGTTCAGCGAGGAAGAGGTCCGATCAATGGGGCGGACGGCCGCCGGCGTGAATGCCATCCGGCTGGCGAAAGGTGATCACGTGGCGTCGATGGACATCGTCCGGCCACACGCCGACCTGCTGGTGATGACGTCCAAAGGGTACGGAAAGCGTACCTCCTTGTCCGAGTATCCGCCGCGCGGGCGCTACGGCAAGGGCATCAAGACCATCAACACCCGGCGGCTGCAAAAGATTGGCCTGATCGCGGATGCTCGCGTTGTGGACCCGGAGGATGAGATCACTTTGATCTCGGCTGACGGGATTGTGATCCGCACGCCAGTCAAAAATATCCCGCTGATGGGACGCGCGACGCTGGGCGCGAAGGTGATGCGGCTGGCTGAGGGTGACAGTGTGGTCTCCATCGCCCGGCTCAGCACCAACGCTGAAGACGAGGCGTCATCAGCCGGCGACGCCACGCCTCAATTGGCCACACCCCCTGTGTTGGACCCAGAGTTGAGCGAGGTCTCCCCAGAGTTGAGCGACGTCTCCTGACCGAGGCGGTGGGCTACCAGCCATCAGCCATCAGCCATCAGCCATCGCCTTGCCGTCTACATCCTCTCCGGCGCGTCCACGCCAATCAGGGCGAGGGTGCGCGCCAGCACGAGCCTGGCCGCCCGGACCAGGGCCAGCCGGGCCTGGGTGATCGCTTCGTCGCCGGCCTCCGACGAAATGACCCGACATTGCTTGTAGAAAGCGTGGAACGCCGTCGCCGTGTCCTGCGCGTAGTGTGTCAGGTGGTGGGGTTCTCGCTGCGTGGCTACCAGTTCGATGATCTCCGGCAGCCGCAACATCTGCCGAATCAGATCGAGCTCTGCCGGGTGGGTCAGCAGTGAAACATCTGGCTGATCCGAGATGGGCACGCCTTGCGCCTGGGCGTACCGCAGGATGCTGGCAACCCGCATGTGGGCGTACTGCACGTAGTAGACCGGATTCTTCTCGGAGGTATCCTTGGCCAGCTCCAGGTCGAAATCCATCTGAGCGTTGGGGGAGCGCTGCAACAGCAGGAAACGCACCACGTCGCCACCGACCTCTTCGATTACTTCGCGCAGCGTGACAATATCACCCGTGCGGGTTGACAAGCGGACGGCCTCGCCGCCCCGCGTCAGTGTTACCAGTTGATAGATGATGATGTCGAGCTGATCCGGGTCCAGCCCGAAGGCGCGCATCATGGCCTTCATGCGTGGCACATGCCCCTGGTGGTCAGCCCCCCAGACGTCGATGACCTCATCGAATCCGCGCAGCACGAATTTGTCATAGTGATACGCAATGTCCGATGCGAAGTAGGTGGGATGTCCGTTGGACCGGACGATGACGTTGTCTTTGTCCTCGCCAAGCTCCGTGGACGCGAACCAGATAGCCCCTTCTCTCTCCTCCACAAAGCCCTTCTCGCGGAGCATCTCCAGCACGCGCTTAAACAAGCCCGTTTCGTACACGCTGCTCTCCGTATACCAGCGGTCGAAATGCACGCCCATCAGGGCCATATCCTGTTTGATCAGATCGATCATCTTTTGGAGCGCAATCTTGCCTATTCCTGCAACTGCCTGATCGTAGTCGAGGCTGGCAAAGCGATCTCCCTCCTCGTCGATGATTTCCCGCGCCAGGTCGATGACATACGCTCCTCGGTAGC
>JBHHTZ010000263.1:0-5827 GCA_046753605.1 Anaerolineae bacterium | reverse complement strand
GGAGCCTGGAGTCGAGGATGACACACCCCTTGACGAACGCCCGCAAGCGAGTTAGAGATGGCCAGAAACAACTTTCCATAGAGCTGCCGGCGATTGATTTATCAGAACAAGTGTGCTATAATGTAGACTGGAATGACATGTAGCACCTATTTGAGCCAGTTACGTCGTGTTGGGACTTGCGTTTTTGTCTGGAATCATGTAAACTATAAGCGCTTGGCGCTTAGAAAGGAACATACAGCAGCATGGCTGATAACGAACGTGCGAAAGCATTGGCAACTACCCTATCCCAGATCAAGCGTCGCTTCGGTGACGGAGCCATCATGAAAATGGGTGAGGCTCCGGGAATCGAGGTGGAGGCCATTCCCACCGGCTCGTTAGCGCTGGACATTGCACTGGGCATCGGGGGTATTCCCCGTGGTCGTGTGACCGAAATCTACGGCCCGGAATCGTCTGGCAAGACGACGCTGGCTCAGCACATCATTGCAGAAGCGCAGCGGGAGGGTGGTGTTGCGGCATTTGTCGATGTTGAGCACGCACTGGATCCCAGCTATGCCGAGAAGTGTGGCGTCAACGTCGACGAGCTTTACATCTCCCAGCCCGATACGGGAGAGCAAGCTCTTGAGATTGCGGAGGCTCTGGTACGCAGTGGAGCCGTGGACGTCATTGTGATTGACTCGGTGGCGGCGCTGGTTCCTCGGGCTGAGATCGAGGGCGAGATGGGTGACTCTCATCCCGGCTTGCAGGCCAGGCTCATGAGTCAGGCGCTGCGGAAGCTGGCTGGCACCATCAAGCGCTCCAACACAGCAATCGTCTTCACCAACCAACTCCGACAAAAGATCGGCGTGCTGTTTGGAAACCCGGAGACCACCAGTGGTGGCATGGCATTGAAGTTCTACTCCTCAGTGCGGCTGGATCTTCGTTACAGCGAGGCCATCAAGAGTGGTGGCGACATCATCGGCACCCGCATTCGGGTACGAGTGAAGAAGAACAAGGTGGCTCCGCCATTCCGAAAGGCCGAGTTCGACATCATGTATAACCAGGGTATCTCCAGGCCCGGCGACGTTCTCGACATGGCCGTGGGGATGGACATCGTTGACAAGCGCGGGTCGTACTACTACTATCATGACGACATGCTGGCGCAGGGCCGTGAGAAAGTCAAGATGACGTTGCAGCGCAATCCAGCCCTGCTATTGACGATAGAAAACGAGGTGCGAGCAGCGGCCGGCCTGCCAACCAAGGACGTCCCGGAAGGGATGGACCTGGCCGCTGCTGAAGAGCAAGAAGCGCCAACCGAGCAGGAAGATAACGACCAGGCGTAGTTTGATAGTGCCACGCCTGGCGAACCAGACGCGAGCAGGAAGCGCGGCAACCGGGTGAACCGGAGCAGGCCTGAATCCGCAGCTTGATCGGGCCCCGTGCTTCCATCGTAACAGCTATCGCCCCGCCCCCGGGGGGCGGCGCACTCCCGAAAGCTCGCAAGATTGGACCGCTGTGCGATTGCAGCGCTGCCGCACAGCCGGCGCCTGTTGATGATAACCGTGAACAGATACGTCGACAGTGACGGACAACAGATCGAACAGCAATTCGATAACCTGGGTTCGGACAGGCATATTGGATAATGGGTAACAGCAATCAATACAACTGATCTGTCTCCGTACGTCGTACGCTGACTAGTGGGTTGAGGGAGAACATATTTCGCGCCGCCAGCGGGGCATTGCCTCGGGCAGTGGGCCGCGCGTGCGTCCGGAGGGCGATAGCTGTGGCAACAGGCCACAGCTTTTTTGTTGCAACACTGGCCGAGGGAGAATGACTGGGACCATCACGGCACTCCGAGTGCAAAAAAGGCGAAAGGACCGGGTGAGCGTCTACCTGGATGGCCAATATGCTTTCGGAGTCAAGGACATTGTCGCAGCTCAGCTTCGCGTTGGTCAGCAGTTGACTGGCGATGATATTGCTGACCTGAGGCAGCAAGATGCTTTGGAAGAAGCGTACAACCGTGCGCTCAACTTCCTATCATACCGACCACGGAGCACGGCTGAGGTCAGGCGGAATCTGCGGAAACACCAGGCGCCGGACTCGCTGATTGAGGCGATTGTTGAACGCCTGGCGGGGGCCGGCCTGCTGAACGACGCCGACTTCGCTGAGTACTGGGTCGAACAACGTGAGCGCTTCCGGCCACGAAGTCCCCGAATGCTCCGTCAGGAGTTGAGGGAGAAGGGCGTTGCATCGCAACACATTGAGCAGGCCATACAGGACCTGGACGAGGCGGCCAGCGCGCGCCGGCTCGCCAGCCAACGCGCACACCGCTACGCTCATCTTGAGCGCGAGGAGTTCTGGCGCAAGATGGCCGGCTACTTGCAGCGCCGAGGGTTTCGCTATCATACTATCCAATCGATCATTGAGGAGCTGTGGCAGGAACTCAAACATGCTGACTGCGATTCCTAACCTGCTAAGACAATTCACACCGGCGCCAGGTTTTGGGCCTGGGCCGGTGCGCCCGGTACTTACTGCGGTCGCGGCGAAATACGACCGGGAGCTCGTTGTCGAGCCGGACCGCAATCTAACACCACCAGGAGGTGGCTAAGTGGAAAGCGTTTATCTGACAGTAGTGGTTGCACTGGTGGTTGGGGCAATAAGCCTCGCCGCCGGTTACTGGTATCGAACATATCGTGACGAACGCGAAATCGGCTCTGCCCGTTCACAAGCAAATACAATCATCTCGCAGGCCGAAGCCAGGAACAAGGAGATTGTTCTGGGTGCCAAAGATGAGGCCCTGAAGCTTCGAAACGAGGCGGAGACCGAAGCCAACAAGCGACGCCAGGAACTGCAAAAGCAAGAAGAAAGGTTGGTAGTTCAGCGAGAGAAACTTGATCGCCGGTACGATCAATTGGAAGGCCGTGCCCGGAACCTTGACAAGCGAGAGAAACATATCCAGCGAGTCGAGCAATCCGTCGAGGAGATGCGACAGCGCCGCATACAAGAACTGGAGCGCGTGGCCGGCCTGAGTAGAGGGGAAGCTCGCCAGGAGCTGCTGGAAGCGGTGGAAGAAGACATCCGAGCTGATGCGGCGCGAATCATCCGCGAAGTTGAGATGCAAACCCGAGATGAGGCAGACCGACGCGCTCGGGAGATTATTGTGATGACGATCCAGCGCTGCGCGACAGACTACGTCGCCGACAACGTCGTATCGACGCTCACTCTGCCGAACGATGACATGAAGGGACGTATCATCGGCCGGCAGGGCAGAAATATCCGCGCCTTCGAGCAAGCAACCGGCGTAGACGTCATTGTCGATGACACGCCCGAGTCCGTTGTTGTGTCGTGCTTCGATCCTGTGCGGCGGGAGATTGGCCGGCAGGCGCTGGAGAAACTCATCCACGACGGCCGCATCCATCCGGCCCGCATCGAAGCCATTGTCGAGAAAACCAAAGACGAAGTCGAAGCAATCATCCGCGAGGAGGGCGAAAAAGCGGCCTACGAGGCCAAGGTTCCGGGTCTGCACCCGGAATTGGTGAAGCTCCTGGGGCGGTTGAAGTTCCGCACCAGCTATGGCCAAAACGTGCTTCAACACACCCTGGAGACGGTCCATCTGGCGTCCATGTTAGCGGCCGAGGTGGGGGCTGACGTGGATGTGGCGCGGGCCGGCGCACTCCTGCACGACATCGGCAAGGCTGTGAGCCACGAAGTTGAAGGGCCTCACGCCCTCATCGGCGCCGATCTCGCCAAACGACACGGCATGGGTCCGAAGGTCGCGAACGCCATCTCTGCCCACCATCACGAAGAGGAGCCGCAAAGCGTCGAGGCTATCATCGTCGAAGCCGCCGACGCCATTTCTGGCGCCCGCCCCGGAGCGCGACGTGAGACACTGGAGATGTACGCCAAGCGCATCAAGGCGCTGGAGAACATTGCCCGCGAGTTCCAGGGGGTAGAGGAGTGTTACGCGATCCAGGCCGGCCGCGAACTCCGCATCATCGTCGAGCCGAGGGAGATTGATGACCTGGCAGCTATTCAGCTCTCACGCGACATCGCGAAGAAAGTCGAGGAGAGCCTGGAGTACCCCGGACAGGTCAAAGTGACGGTGATCCGTGAGACGCGCGCCGTGGGGTATGCCAAGTAGAGATTTGTGGTGGGGCGCGTCAGCCCGGGACTCCGAAATAGCCTGAGTGGACGTTCTATGTTATAATATTGTAGGTCATTCCTTGGTCTCGGGCGGCGGGTCCACCGTTCAAACGGAGCCCCGTGGACGGTCATCCCAGTTAGGAGGCGACGTCGTGGAAGACATCCTCAAAGTCTCAGCAAGATCGCGGACCACTGCAGTAGCGGGCGCCATCGCCGGCGTTGTGCGTGAGCGCCAGCGTGCAGACGTGCAAGCCATCGGCGCCGGCGCTGTCAACCAGGCGGTAAAGGCTTGTGCCATTGCACGCGGTTACCTGGCAGAAGACGGCATTGACGTCATCATGATCCCCTCATTTGTTGAGGTGATGATCGACCAGCAGGAGCGAACTGCAATACGTCTGGTCGTAGAACCACGCTAACGGATTTCCGAGCACGGGGGCGCTACTCGGATCATGCCACGAATACACGGATGACACGCGCCACAATCCGTGTCATCCGTGGGAGTCCGCGCTGGGCTTGCGATCAGCCAGGTCTCGGAATGCGTCCGCCGAGACCTCAAGCAGCTTGCCGGTTTCCCACTTGATGACCGCAACCTCCTTGGTCACACGGATGCCGACGACTTCGCCGGTGCCATGCGCTGACCAGAGTTTGGCGCCGATTTTCGGCAGTTCGCCCTTGATCTGTGTGTACTGTGCGTCCTCAAAGGTCAGGCAGCACAGCAACTTCCCACAATTGCCGGAGATTTCCGAAGGCGCCAGTGGCAGCCCCTGGTTCTTGGCTGCTTTGATGGACACGCGAGGGAAACCTTCTGTTAGCCAGGTTGCGCAGCACTGACGCAGACCGCACCGACCAACCCCATCGAGCAGCTTCGCCTCATCTCGCGCCCCAATCTGGCGCAACTCGACCCGCGTCTTCAGCGTCTTGGTGAGGTCGCGGACTAATTCTCGAAAGTCAACGCGTTTCTCAGCCGTGAAGTAGATGGTGAGCCGGCTGCCGTCGAAGTTGTACTCAGCGCGGATGGGTTTCATCTGCAGCCCGTGGGCCTTGACTCTTGCTCGCGCTGTGGCCACGGCCTCGGGCGCTTTCAGCCTCAATTGCTCCATCTCAGTCAGGTCGCGCCAGTCCGCCCTGCGATAGACTGGCTTGAGGGAACTTTTCACCTCCCTGTCAGAAACTTGCGTGGGTGGAATAATAACGCGGCCGGCCTCGGTGCCCTGCGATGTCTTCACGATGACCCAATCGCCGGTCTCCAGATCCTCAAATCCTCTCGGATCGAAGTAGTACACCTTGCCTGCCCGCTTAAAGCGGATTCCAACGATAGCGGTCATGGCCTATCCTTTCACAATCGGTTACTACTCAGCCTGCTCGGCCTGGATTGTCAAATCCAGGCCCAAGGCGTTGACACTGGCCTGAATCGGTCACTCCAGCCGCCGGATCTGGCGATCCGGCGGGAGCGACTGAGTAGTAACCACAATCGAAGCAAAACGTTGATCGCCTCAGATTCGTTGTCATATCATAGTACCGCGTAGTGCGTACTGCGTATCAAAGGGGGCGCATACAGAACTTGAGGGAGCGAGCGCTGATTGAGTAGCATAGCGCATCGAAATCAAGCGAGCGGCTCCGTAAAGCAACCCGCTTGGCCTCAATACGTCGCTGCGCTCCTACTCGGCCGGCGCTGGATTCGCTCTTTCCCCACGGGTCCCCCAACTTG
>JBHHTZ010000262.1:0-5836 GCA_046753605.1 Anaerolineae bacterium | reverse complement strand
TCCACGCGAGCTGGATGCCTCTAACTCATCATCGCGCCAATCGGCGGCGCCTACCACCAGCGCGCCCAGCGCATCGGCGGGCGTCATGATGCTGCTGGTGATGACTCTTCGCTCCAGCTCCAGGTTGGGGTCCCAGCCGATGAACAACTCTACCTGCGTCGATCGTGTCTCCTCCGGCGGCCGCGTGATGGCCACGTTGTACGTGCCATCATCGCGGACCGTTGCGTCGATCTGCTCGACGGGATAGCCGAAGGCGCCCGGAATCTGGCTGGAAATCCAATCCGGCGGCAACTCCTGGAAAGAGAGTTCCAGGTTGTAGTTAATCTCGGCGTTCTCTTCCCAGCGGTCATTCCAAGTCAAACCCACAGAGATCAGTTGATCTGCAATGACGTTCGGAATGCCGTTCCAATTGTCGCCAGGGGCGAAATCCAGGCAGCCACCGCCCGATCCCAGGGGATCGAGGGCCGGCGGACAGCCATCCAGGTCCTGCCACTCCCCTTCCCAGTGGCGCTGGGCTGCGTCGCCGGCGCTGCTCACCCACAGAATGCCGTTTTGTCTGGCCTCGTCGATCTTCGCCGTCACAGGGCCGCGGCCGTCTCCGCTGCTGCCCACAAGCCAGTTTCGGCCGTACAGAACGATGTCTACATCCTGTTCGATCAGCCAATCTACGGCCTGACCAAACTGGCTCACATCGGTGGGCAGCATGTTGACGAAGTAGAACTGAGCTTCTGGGGCCAGGTCAAAGGCGATCTCTGCCATGACCGTGCCGTGTTCGTCGCCGGCCCCGAAGCTGCCCACCGTGCGAAACGTGTGCGTTATGACGTCCGAGGGAAGCTCTCCCTCCTGGATGCGCTTATCGTAGTCCCGAAAACCGGCGTCCAACACCCCGATCCTGACGCCCTGGCCACGCAGGCCGGCCTGGCGCCAGGCATCCGCCCCCACGTGCGCCACGCCCTCGCTGATAATCGCCAGTGGCGCGGCCGAGGATTGCCTACTCTGTGATAACAGCCCACCTGAGAATGCAGCCAGGCTGATCACCAGGCCGATGACTACCAGGCCCCGTCCGACTGTCATTGTGAAACCTCCATTACCAGCTTGTCAGGTCAGCCTGACCAGCAACCTGGCCACGCGACTGCCGTTCGTGGCAGCGCCGGCCAACCTGCGCGCCAGTCGTGCGTCCAATCCCCAAAACCGACCGCTCCGCGTGAGTCCGAGTAACAGGTGGAGGCCGATCAACGTCGCGTAGAATAATACGGTCTCCCCCGGCACATTTGCCACCGTCAGCGTGATATTGACAGACATGAACAGCCCGATGGCGGTTCCAAGCCGTGTGAAGGCTCCTAGCAACAAGGAGAAGCCGATGAGCAGCTCTGTGAGCAGAACCAGGTAGCCAAGGGTGGCAAAATGGGGGATAATGACACCTTCCAGCAGCCCGTGATACCAGGAGAAGGTGGGGAATTGCGCCCCCTCACTGATCCAGCGCCACAGTCCGGCGCCGGCAACCCGGCCGAAGTCGGGGGGAACCTTCCAGGAGGCGGCATAGAGCCAATATACTCCGTAGAAGGCGCGCAGCAGTCCAAGCCCGAGATGGAATGTCTGCTGGCCGGCAACCCTGTCCCAGTAGCTAAGCACACGCTCGGAGGTCATGGTCGCCTACCACAGAGGGATTCGAGGGCTCGGATACCGCTCGGCGAGCATCTGATCCACGCCCAGGCAGCGGCCTGCCCGGCTGAAGATCAGCGCCAGCAGCACTCCGAGGATCACCAGGTACGTCCACGGCCACTCCTTCCCCAGGCTGGCCATGAATAGGTTGGCGACGAAAAACGCAGCCACAAAGGCGCTGGCGCGGGTGAATAGTCCGATCAACAGGAAAAGCCCCATCACGATGGGCTCCACAATCAACTGCACCGTCGAAAAAACCTGCCAGTTGGGAATCACGACGCTCTCAAGAAATGTGTGATACAGACCAATCGGATTGCCGGTCGCCCAGCCCTCCACGAAGGCCTGGAAACCCGGACCGTAGAGGCCCTTGTGGAGGTTGTCAAAAGCCGTTGTGATGAACACCAGGCCCAACAACATTCGCAGCATCGCGAGATACCCCGCGTCAGTATATGTATGCCAGCTTTTTTTCAGATACTCTGCGGCAGAAACGGGTTCAGGTGTTGCAGGCCCCGTCTCCATGACCTCGTCTGCTTCCGCAAGACGTTTACTGAGTGATTTGCTGATGTTGGCATAAATCGGAGGAAACCGGGCCAACAGGGCATCGAAGTCGGGTTTGTACAATACCCACACATCTACTTCCGTGTCGGCGCGCGCCCAGGCGTACTGCCGCCCGTCTTCCAGGAGGGCCTGTTCGCCGAAGTGCTCGCCCGGTTCCAGGATCGCCAGCGTCTCGCGTTCCAGGCCCACGTCCGAGCCGAGACGGACGTTGCCGGCCTCGATCAGGTACATGACATCTCCCAGACTGCCCTCGGCGAATATCTGCTCCCCTTCCGAGAAGTGACGCGGATATAGCTTCGTAATCACGACCTCGAGGGCGTCCTCGCGAAGGCCCTCCAGCATTTCCATCTTCTTCAGTTGATCCTGTGTGGGACCCCTGCCCCCTGCCTGCTCCTTCACAAGCTCACCTCCCCCGTTGCGGGATCATCCAGCTCGAGCGACGGTGCCTGCGCGAACACCCGACGTGGCTGCACGCATCAGTACGACATCGGGTGCTCACGTTACCCGTTAGTTTAGTGGCGAATGGTCGTTCGCGCTGTAAGAATGGTTCCTCTCACGAAGCCAAATTCCCTACGCAACCTGTCAAATGTTGGGCGAAGGTCTCCTGACCGAGCCCACGTCGCCCGGTCGGGAGACCTTCGGCGATCACAGGGTGGCAAGGAGTTGACCCTCGTACGGGAGTCCAGTATAATTGCCGGCGTTAGTCATCGTTTCGGCCACTTGTAGCGCAATTTGGTAAATTGCGCCTGGCAAGTTGCCAACTTGCCCTACATTGTTACGCTTATCTGGCTCAAACGATGACCAGGGCATAATTGTTCATCGGCACGCCAGCCAATGGCCGCGCGCTTTGCCCAGATACTCGGCCGCGGTCAGGGTGACTTCGGGAGGCGGGCGCTGTTGTCGCCGGCCCTGCACCTTGACAGGCGATCAGGGTGACGGTGACAATTACTGTGAGTGATAAGCGACGTACCGTATTGTAGTGGAAGCTTGAAAATGGCATAGGTCTATGATAACACAACCTCGGAGCCGTAGCCGGACATGATTGTCGTCGTTGTGCTCTATGTGTTCTGCCTCGTTGGCCTGGCAGCCTATGGCCTGCACACCCTGTGGCTGACGCTGACTTATCTTCGATCGACTGTCCCCCAGCCCGTCATTGTCCCAAACTTCGACGATGCGGCATCCTGGCCGCGTGTCACAGTGCAACTGCCTGTTTTCAACGAGCGTTACACCGTGGAGCGCCTGTTGAAAGCGGTTGCCGGCCTGGACTACCCGCGCGAGCGCTTGCAGATCCAGGTGCTGGACGATTCGACTGATGTCACCACCGCGATTGCTCGCCAGTTGGTGACCGATTACCAGGCCCAGGGGCTGGACATCCACCTGCTCCACCGTACCGACCGCACAGGATTCAAGGCCGGCGCTTTGGCCGAGGGACTCGCGACCGCCACCGGCGAGCTGATTGCTGTCTTTGACGCTGACTTTGTGCCCGGTGCCGACTGGCTCCGCCGCGCGGTGCCGGCGTTCAGCGATCCCCAACTGGGTTGTTTGCAGACTCGCTGGGGGCATCTGAACCGAGATTACAGTGTCCTGACCCGGGCCCAGGCTTTGGGGATTGATGGCCACTTCGTTGTGGAGCAAGCAGCGCGCGCTGGCAGGGGGCTGTTCCTGAATTTCAACGGTACTGCCGGCCTGTGGCGGCGGGTTTGCATCGACGATGCCAGCGGTTGGCAGGCCGACACCCTGACGGAGGATCTGGACCTGAGCTATCGCGCTCAACTGCGTGGTTGGCGGATGGATTACCGACCGCGCGTGGAGGTGCCGGCTGAGCTGCCCGCCCAACTCGATGCCTTCAAACGCCAGCAATTTCGCTGGGCCAAGGGTAGCATCCAGACCGCTCTTAAATTGGGCCCCGGTCTATGGCGTGCCGACATTTCCCGACGCGTCCGCCTGGCGGGTTTGGCTCACCTTACGGGCTACGTGGTACATCCCTTAATGTTGCTCACGTTGCTCCTGGCTCTGCCAATCGGGTATTGGTCGGGATCCCTGTTGCGGATCTTCCCGTGGTTCACCCTGGCGGCGGCTGGGCCGCCGCTGCTGTACAGCGTGGCCAGAACGTCAGACACACCGCGGCTGCGCGATCGGCTGCGTGTGCTGCCGTTGTTAACCCTGCTCGGGTTCGGTATCTCGCTCAACAACAGCGTTGCAGTTTTCGAGGCCCTGACCGGGCGCGGTAGCGCCTTCCGGCGCACGCCGAAGTTCAATCTGCTGGATCGACATGGCAGTTGGGCAGGCAGTGTTTACGCTCTCCCGCGCAACCCTATTGTCTGGGGAGAATTAGCGCTGGCCGGCTACGCTCTCCTGGCGATAGTGCTACTTTGGCCCGCGCACGGCTGGGTTATCGTACCCTGGATTGCCGTTTATGCCTCGGGGTATCTCTTCGTCGCCGGCCTCAGCCTGGCCCAGAGCTGGCAGCGCCGGCGTACCCAGGCGCGGTTCCCCAGGCCGGCCGACCCTTCGACAGCGACGGGATAGGTCTCCTCTGTCCCCCCGATCCGCAAAACCGGTAAGTACAGCCACCTGAGCCCCCTTTAATTCCTCCGAGTTCCTCCGAGTTCCTCCGAGTCTCCTTTGGTTCTCCGTTCCCGCCCGTACAGCACAACAGCGACAACCAGCGCCGCGAACAGCGGCAGATACTCGGTGCGTCGAATCCACTCGTACTCGCGGGGGTTGGCGGGGTCCAGGTAGAATAGGTACGACAGGTTCACAGCAGCGGCGAAGTAGAGCCAGCCGGCGGCGAAAGTCAGGGCCGCCAGACTTCGTCGCAGCGGCAATAGAGGGAGAAGCGCGATGAGCCAGGTCAGATACCACGGGAACATGGCCGGCGTCAGCAGTAGATAGGCGCTGAGCAGCAGCACTGCCCGGCCGATAACTGCCGGCTCCCCCCCTCCCGACCGCAGGAGCACTGCCAAACCAAGCATGAGGAGGGTGAGCAGAACGACCACCTTGGCTGCCGGCAAGGGATCGTTCACACGGGCATCCAGCGCACGCACAAGCCAGAAAAAAAGACCGTCGTTCGTTTTCCACTGTGTGGCGTAGACGCGCAACGCTCCGAAGAGGCCGGTCCCCTGTGCGCCTCCGCCAAGCCCCAGGCCGGCCCCCAGAAACGGCACAAAAGCCAGACCGACCAGCCCACCATACAGCAGCGTGCGCTTTACGCCCCACCACCGCACGAAAACCGGAAGCAGCAACGCCGGCACGAATTTCGTCAACGTCGCCAGAGCCAGAGCGACGGCGCTGCGCGTGCGATGGCCGGCGATGAGCCAATAGATGGCCAGCATGCCCCACAGGGTCATCAGCGAGTCCACGTGGGCGCTGTGCGCAAACTCCACGACGATGAGGGGGTTCCAGGCGTAGATCAGCACCCGTTCTTCGGGGATGCGCAGCCGGCGCAGGATCTGCACGAGGACGACAGCCGTGGCCAGATCGAACAGGGTGAAGACGATTTGCATGGCCGTGGGGTTCTCCGGTGCCAGGCGGTAGACTGTAGCGAAGGTCAGCTCCGAGGCCGGCGGGTAGGGCGTGGCCATCCATGCGTGGTCCACCCGCTGGCGAGATGGCG
>JBHHTZ010000261.1:0-5837 GCA_046753605.1 Anaerolineae bacterium | reverse complement strand
TCCTGAACCCACTCGAAATACGAGACGGTGACGCCGCCGGCGTTGCACAGAATGTCCGGGATGACGAAAATCCCCTTGTCGTGCAAGATCTCATCCGCCTCAGGTGTCGTAGGGCCATTCGCCGCCTCAGCAATCACTTTGGCCTTGATGTGGCCGGCGTTGTCACCGGTGATCTGGCCCTCCAGCGCAGCCGGCGCCAACACGTCGCACGGCAGTTCGAGAAGCTCGGCATTGGTCACACCGTCAGCTCCCGGATAGCCCACAACGGAGCCTGTTTCGGTTTTGAACGCTTTGACCGCTCGCGCATCAAACCCGTTCGGGTTGTAGATGCCACCCCTGGAGTCACTGACGGCGATGATCTTCGCCCCCTGGTCCTGGAGCAGGTAGGCAGCTACCGAGCCGGCGTTGCCGTAGCCCTGCACAACGACCTCAGCCCCCTCGACCGGGATGTGCAGGTGCTTGAGCGCCTCCAGGGTTGTGAACATCGTGCCACGGCCTGTGGCCTCACCCCGGCCCAGGGAGCCGCCGATCTCAATGGGTTTGCCTGTCACAACCGCCGGCGTGGAGTAGCCTCGGTGCATGGAATACGTATCCATGATCCAGGCCATGATCTGCGGATTCGTGTTCACATCCGGCGCCGGAATGTCACCCTCGGGGCTGATCAGAATTGAGATCTCCGTGGCGTAACGTCGCGTGAGATTCTCCAGCTCGGCCAGGGACATCTCCTTTGGATTGCAGATCACACCGCCTTTCGCCCCACCGTAGGGAATGCTGACTGTGGCGCATTTCCAGGTCATCCACATGGAAAGGGCCCGCACCTCGTCCAGGGTGACGTTTGGATGATACCGGATGCCACCTTTGGTCGGCCCGCGCGAGGTGTTGTGCTGTACCCGATAGCCGGTGAAGACACGAACCGATCCATCATCCATCTGGACCGGGAACTTGACACACAGCTCCCGATTCGGCACCCGGAGCCAGGCCCGCACGCCGGCTTTCAGGTCCAGATAGTCAGCCGCCTTGTCAAACTGCTGCTGGGCAATCTCGAATGGGTTGAGTGTTTCGTGCTCGATCATCGTCTTCTCCACCATCGGTTTTGCTTCCTGGATCATACTGAAACCTCCTTGTTACAGTGATTGTGATTTACCACGACATGGACTGGCATGCCAGGTGTTTCCAAAACAGTGGCGGACCCCCTCGGCCGGCGCGGCAACTACTGCACCGCAGCGGCGGAGATGGGCCCGCTGTCGCTGGAAGAACTTCGCATAGATCGTCGTTGACCTTCTCTAGTGCCTGATCAGGCCAGATGGCCCTGGCCGTTTGACTGCATTATATCATGCGTGGGTCCAAATTCGGTCCGAGGCCGGTTCCACGCGGGTCCAAGTCTCAGCCGGTTGACTTGTTGACTTGACCCAGGGCATCAAGGACGTTGTCGATAAAGTCCTCGACAGGTACGTCCGTCTCCGGGTCCGTGAGACACTGTCTGGCATAGGAACGGACTAGCATAACGCTGGTGTAGTACGAGGCAGAACGGACAGCGCTCAGTTGTTGAAGGATTTCGTGGCAGTCGCGCTCGTCGTCGATCATGCGCTGCACTCCGCGCACCTGGCCTTCGATGCGCCGGAGCCGTTTCAGGAGATCATCCTTCACCTTCTGGTCGGTTACCCTCATTGGACGATGCCTCCAGGCAACTGGGATCTTGGTAGCCCATGTCGATACCTCGTTCTAGTATACTGATGTGGGCGGTGAAGTCAAGCGCGGCGCACGGCACGCCGGCCCGCAGGGGCCGTGTGGCGGTCTCGCTCTGTCAGCCGGCGGCTTCCGCTGGCACCGGCTCCGCCGATTCCACTGCCAGCAACTTCGCAGTCTGGTGGGCCACCCAGACACCGACGGCCATGGAGACCGTCGAGGTGATGCTGCCCATGGCCAGGAGCGGAACTCCAACCAGCGAGTGGCCCAGGTTGCAGCCGCCGGCCACCGCCGCGCCAACGCCCATCAAGAAGCCGCCCAGCGCCAGCTCAGCGTATCGCAGCAGCGTCTCGCCACGTACCCACAGCGTGCCGGCGGTTGCCGCCGCCACGAAAGAGCCAGGCACAATGCCGATCAGCGCGATGGGAATCCACAACGACCCGCCGCCGCCACCCTGCGTGAGCGCCGCCAGCGCGTTCGCCGGCACGCCCGATGTGCCCAAGGTGTAGTTGGAACCGCCGGCTCGAGCCAGCAGCCACGCCAGGCTGCCGAACACGCCCACCGCCACACCGAGGGCCGGCCAGCCCCACAGCGGGTCGCGCGATGCGCGCGGGGAGCGCCACAGCCAGCCGGCGATCAACAGCCACAGCAGCCCGACCACCACGAGGCCGGCCGGCCCCACGAGGTTAGCTGCCGTCGCGCTCTGGCCATTTGCGCTGATCTGCGGACCCATGAGCGCTTGGCGCAGTGGCGCCAGCGGCCCACGATAGGTGATGACGTCCCCCACTGCCCAGAACAGCAGCCCGATGAGCGTGCCCAACATGCCGTGGCCCAGCTTGTAGAACAAGCCGGTGATGCAACTGGCCGCCATCACCATCCCGATGCCGAACACGACCCCGCCGACGATGTTAGCCAGCCAGGTGAAGGGTGGAATCCAGGGCTCGATCAGGCCCAGGGCCATCAGGCCCCGCACCAGCGGCACGGCGATCAGCAGCGATAGCAGGTAGGCGCGGAACAGGTCGAGCTGGGCGGGCCGACGGAACAGGCCGCGCAGAGTGCTGTGAAAGCACAGATCACCCCGCTCGACGATGTATCCCAGGCCCGCGCCGGTCAGGAAGGCCAGGATGAATGTCACTGTGTCACCATATCCCGCAGGACCGCGTGCAGGATGCCGCCGTTGCGGTAGTACTTGACCTCCACCGGCGAATCCACACGGGCGATCATGCCGAAGACCGTCTCGCTGCCCTCGGCGTTGCGGGCGCGAACTGTTACCTCTTGCATCGGCTGCAGGTCGTCGTCGATCCCCTCGATGTCGTAGGTCTCGAAGCCGGTCAGGCCCAGGGACTCGGCGTTCTCGCCCGGCTTGAACTGGAGCGGCAGCACGCCCATGCCGATGAGGTTACTGCGGTGGATGCGCTCGTAGCTTTCGACCAGTACTGCCTTGATGCCCAACAGGATGGTTCCCTTGGCCGCCCAGTCGCGGGAGCTGCCGGTGCCGTACTCCTTGCCGGCCACCACAATCAGCGGCGTGCCATCCGCCTGGTAGCGCATCGCCGCGTCGTAGATGCTCATCTGCTCGCCCGTGGGCTGGTAGACGGTGTAACCACCCTCGACGCCGGGTACCAACTGGTTGCGGATGCGAATGTTTCCGAAGGTGCCGCGCATCATCACCTCGTGGTTGCCCCGGCGCGCGCCGAAGGTGTTGAAATCCCTGGGTTCGACGCCGCGTGAGATCAGGTACTGGCCGGCGGGTCCGTCGGCGGGGAAAGAGCCGGCCGGCGAGATGTGGTCCGTCGTCACCGTGTCGCCCAGCAAGGCCAGCACGCGGGCGCCCCGGATCGGTGTCACAGGCGGCACAACGGGCGTCAGATCGGTGAAGAACGGCGGCTCCTGAATGTAGGTCGAATTCGGGTCCCACTCATACAGCTCGCCACCCGTCACGGGGATGTTGTTCCATGTCTCGTTCCCCTCAAAGACGTTGGCGTATTGCTCTTCGAACATCTCCGGCTTCAGCGCGCGCCGAATCGTGGCCTGGATCTCCTCCTGGGTGGGCCAGATATCCTTCAAGTAAATTGGTTTGCCGTTGGGGTCGTGACCCAGCGGCTCGGTAGCCAGGTCGATGTCCACCGTGCCGGCCAGGGCGTAGGCCACCACCAGCGGCGGCGACGCCAGGTAGTTGGCCTGCACGTAGGGACTGATCCGCCCCTCGAAGTTGCGGTTACCTGAGAGGACAGCCGCGGCCACCAGGTTGTTTTCGTCAATCGCGTTGGCAATCGCTTCCGGCAGCGGGCCACTGTTGCCGATGCAGGAGGTGCAGCCGAAGCCGACGATGTGGAAGCGGAGCGCCTGGAGGTAGGGGATCAGGTCGCTGGCCTCAAGATACCTGGCCACCACTTTGGAACCGGGCGCCAGGCTCGTTTTCACCCACGGCTTCACGTCCAGGCCACATTCGACGGCCTTCTTGGCCAGCAGGCCGGCCCCGATCATCACGCTGGGATTGCTGGTGTTGGTGCAACTGGTGATGGCGGCGATGACGACGGAGCCGTGCTTCATCTCGAAACTGGCGCCGTTTTCGCTCACCGTGGCAAAGTGCGCCTTCTCCTCTTCGGGCAGACCGATGCCCGTCTTGCTGGCCGGCGCTGTCAGGGCGCGGTGGAACTCGCGCTTCATGCTGGCCAGCGGAATCCGATCTTGCGGTCGCTTCGGGCCGGCCATGCTCGGCTCGACGGTGCTCATGTCCAGCTCCAGGGAGTCGGTGAACTCGGGGTCCGGCATGGCATCGGTGCGGAACAGGCCCTGCTCCTTGGTGTAGCGCTCCACCAGGTCCACCAGTTCGGCGGGGCGACCGGTGCCGGCCAGGTAGCGCAGCGTCTCCTCGTCCACGGGGAAGAAGCCCATGGTCGCGCCGTACTCCGGCGACATGTTGGCAATCGTCGCGCGATCGGGCGGGGCCAGCCGGCTCAGGCCCGGACCATAGTACTCGACGAACTTGCCCACCACGCCGTGCGCTCGCAGCGTCTCCACCACCGTCAGCACCAGGTCGGTTGCGGTAGCGCCGTCCGGCAACTCGCCCATCAGCTTGAAGCCGACAACTTCGGGCATCAGCATGTAGATAGGCTGGCCCAGGATCACCGCTTCGGCCTCGATGCCCCCGACACCCCATCCGACGACGCCCAGGCCGTTGATCATGGTGGTGTGGGAGTCGGTTCCCACGAGCGAGTCAGGGAAGGCCACTGGCGCGCCATTGCTAGAACGTGTCTGCACCACGCGGGCCAGGTACTCCAGGTTCACCTGGTGCACAATACCGGTGGCCGGCGGCACCACGCGCAAGTTGTCGAACGCCTCAGCGCCCCAGCGCAGGAACTCGTAGCGTTCGCGGTTGCGCTGAAACTCTCGCTCGGCGTTGAACAGCAATGCGAAGCGAGAGCCGAACTGGTCCACCTGCACCGAGTGGTCGATGACCAGGTCCACCGCAATCTCCGGGTTGATGCGCTCCGGGTCGCCCCCCAGGCGTGCCATGGCGCTGCGGAGCGCTGCCAGGTCCACCACGCCGGGCACGCCGGTGAAGTCCTGCATCACGACGCGGGCCGGCTTGAAGGGTATCTCACGTTGGCCGGCGTTTCTGGCACTCCAGTTTGCCAGACCCACCACATCGTCCGTGGTAATCTCGAATCCGTCACACTGACGAAGCGCCGCCTCCAGTAGGACTTTGATGGAGAAAGGCAGGCGCGACACGTTGCCCACGCCATCTTTCTCCAGTTGGTCGAGCCGGTACAGCGTGGCCGGCCCGCTCTTCGTCTCGATCGTTGCACGAGCGCCAAAAGGATCATTGTTCTGTTGGTCTGTCATGGTTCGCGTCCTTTCATAATGCATCCAGAGTTTGTCGGAGGTACTGCGTACCAGGTGATTCGGATCGGCAGACAGATCACGCAATACGCACTACGCAATGCGAATTATATCAGCCTCTGTGGAAATTCGCCAGTGGAGAGCCAAACCACACCCCACCCCATCGGCGGCAATTTCCGCCACTCGTCATTTCGGGCGAAGGATTACGGGGCACTTATGCGACCTATTAGTAGGTCATAGCGGGAGACATGGAGACCTTGAGGGGAAATAGAAGCCTGGCATCCGTGGGCAGGGAGGACCAGGCC
>JBHHTZ010000260.1:0-5841 GCA_046753605.1 Anaerolineae bacterium | reverse complement strand
CGTTCGACGCACATCTATGCGGCTGACCGTCGCGACGCCCCGACTCACCAGGCCATCCATGTCAAGTGCTGCCTCGGCCTGGAGCACCTGCCCAATCGTGGTTGCTGTGGCTGGATGGCGGGGTACAAACAACTGGCAGCAATCTTCCCCTGGCAGAGTCGAAATCTCGTACGTGTCGATTTCTTCGGCCCGCTGCACGATCTCTTTCTTGTCCATACCAATCAATGGCCGCAGAATCGGCATGGACACCGCCTGCTCGATGGTCGCCAGATTGGAAAGGGTCTGGGATGCCACCTGGGCCAGACTTTCGCCGGTGACCAGGGCCTCGGCGCCCTCCTGCAACGCCAATTGTCGGGCTATACGTGCCATGAGCCGGCGGTATGTCACAATCCGCAAGCCCTCCGGTACACGCTGCATCACCTCGTGCTGCAACGCCCCAAAGGGCACCGACCAGAGGTATGGTGATGCGCCGTAACGCATCAACTGCCGAACCAGCTCTGTGGACTTCGCTTCCGAAGTACGCGTGACGTAGGGATGTCCGTGGAAATGCACGCATGAGGCATCACAACCGCGCTTCAGCATGTAGTACACCGCCACGGGCGAATCAATCCCACCCGACAAGAGACACATGACCCGACCACTCACCCCAACCGGCAAGCCGCCCGGACCATCAACTCGCTCGAAGTAGAAGAGCATCTGCTTAAACATAATCTCTATGTGGACAGTCAGGTCTGGGTTGTCCAGATCAACCGCTTTCCCGGTATGCTCCTGGATCGCGGACCCGATGTCGGCGTTGACCTCGATGGACAGATGCGGGAAGCGCTTGTTGCCACGTTTGGTGGCCACGGCAAAGGTTCGGTAGCCCTCGACCGGTATGTTGTCCACCACGGACCGGCGCAGCGCGTCCAGGTTCAGCGGCGTGCGAAAAGCACGAGCGAAATACGCAATCCCGAAAACCCGCTCCAGGCGCTCGCAAATCGTCTGCCAGGAAGCGTTCGGCTCCAACTCCAACATCAGCCGGCCCGACAGCCGGCGGCCCCGGCGTACACCCAGGCTCTTCGTCCGCCTCATGACGTTGTTCAGAAGTTTTTTCTCGAACAGCGGGCGATTGCGCCCCTTCAGGCCGATCTCGTGGTAGTGAATGACGACGTAGCGGTCCATAGTCTTGGGTATTTGGGTATTGGATATTGGGTATTGGATATTGGATATTGGGTATTGGGTATTGGGTATTGGTGTGTGTCGATAAGGGCAGGCGGCCGCGTGCGTCAGCGCTGGTTGGGCTGCTCAGCCAGGGTGATCGGAACGGTCATTTCCTCTCCGTCGCGGACAACCGAAAGCTGAACAGTCTGACCGACCTGCGTGTTTTCCTCCAGGTAGATGGTGAGGTCGCGTTGATCTTCAACCGGCGTGCCATCAATGCCCACGATCAGATCCCCCCCGATGGGCAAGATCAGGTTTCCGATGCGGACGCGCTGGCTGCCGCCCCGGATGCCGGCCTGGACCGCCGGCCCGTTGGCATAGACAGCCACCACCAGAACACCCCGGTCCGCCGGCCAATCCAACCCACCACGCCGGAAGCTCGCCGCCACGTCCGGCGTGACGTCGAAGCCACGGAAGCCCAACCAGGGATGGGGGTAGCGTCCCTTCTCGATTAGCACCGGCACGACCCGCCTTACAGTGGAAACTGGAATGGCAAAGCCGATGCCGGCTGAGGCCCCGGTGGGGCTGAAAATCGCTGTGTTCACACCGATGAGCCGGCCCTGGGAATCCAGCAGCGGCCCCCCGGAGTTGCCAGGGTTGATAGCCGCATCGGTCTGAATGACTTCGCCCACAAACGTGTCGTTCTCGATGATCCGACCCAGGGCGCTGATCACGCCGGTGGTGAGCGTGCGCTCAAAACGACCGAAGGGATTGCCGATGGCGATGACCCGGTGCCCGACTCGCAGGCCGTCGGCCCGACCGAGCGGAATTGGCTTCAGGTCTTCGGCCGGCACATCGATGCGGAGTACCGCCAGGTCGTTCTGTGGATCCACCCCCACCACCTCTGCCGGCACGGATGTCTCGTCCGCGAGCGCCACCTGCACGTCTTCCGCTCCCTGAACGACGTGATAGTTGGTGACAACATGCCCCCGGTCATCGAACACGAAACCCGATCCCGTCCCTTCCTGGGGAATCGGGCGGAAGAAGAAGTCATAACTGATCGTCCGGCTGGTGACGTTGACGACGGACGCTGCTCGCTGCTCGTAGACGTTGGTGACGAGTTGTTCTTCGACATCCAGTGGCAGGAGGGTGGACAGTGGCAGCGGTGTGGGCGTCAGGACAATGATGTATGGTGTCTGAGTTGGAGCCGGCGTCGGGCTGGTCGCAGACAACGTCGGGAGCGGCTGGCAGCCGGCTACGGCCACAAGTATCACTCCAAGCAGCGTGATCGACAGACAGCTTGCTCGTCGGGACCAGTCAGGCTGGATCATCTCACCCTCGCTCCTCCGCTCCCTGGCTCCCCTGCACAGCAGCCAGCCCCCACACAATGCGTTCTGGTGTTAGCGGCAACTGGTCAAACCAGACGCCCGTGGCGTCGTGAACGGCCGCAACAATGGCCGGCCCAATAGCCAACATGGCCATCTCGCCAATTCCCCTGGCTCCCAGAGGTCCTTCTGGATCAGGGTCCTCCAGGATGAGCGAGCTCGTCTCATCCGGTATGTCGAGAACTGTGGGAATCAGATATGTCGAGAGGTTCGGCGTCAGAACCTCTCCATTTTCCACGATGAAATCCTCAATTGTCGCATACCCCTGCCCCTGGGCCACGCCGCCCTCGATCTGGCCCTCCACCTGCTGCGGGTTAATGGCCCGCCCAATATCGTGGGCCGAGACCACGCGTACGACGTGCAGTTGGCCCGTCTCGACGTCAACCTCAACCTCGACAGCCTGAGCCGCGTAGCCAAATGTGATGCAGGGATCGCTCTCGCCCGTCTCCTCGTCAAGCGGTGTTGTTTCCCGGGCGTGGTATTCGTACGTGACGATGACCGGGTCGTCATCAGTTTCGAGCCAGCGCTCCCTGGCCTGTCGGGCAGCTTCGATGGCGGCATTACCCAGCATAAACGTCAGACGCGAGGCGGAACAACTGCCGGTTTCCGGCGCCACAGCGGTGTCGTCTGTGACCAGACGGAGCCGGCCCAGCGGTACTTCGAGCTGGTCGGCGACGAACTGGGCCAGGACTGTGTGGACCCCCTGCCCCACGTCGGACGCGCCGGCCCGCACCACAACCTCTTCCATCTCCGACCGGCCATGCAACTCCAGGGTGACAGTGGCTTTCTCGTTGAAACCGAAGCTGTAACCGATGTTTTTGTAGCCGCAGGCGATTCCGATTCCATTTCGGATTGCAGATTTAGGATTGCAGATTTCGGATTTCGGGTTTCGCTCTTCCAGTTCCTCTCCGGTTCCCCTGACTTCCCCCGAGTTCCCCCGAGCCTGCCCTGAGCCCAGTCGAAGGGTTCCCCCGAGTTCCCCTTTTCCAGTTCCCCTTTTCCAAAGTCCACCTTCGTTTGTCCACCCCGCTGCGCGAGCTGCCGCCTCCAGCACTTTCACAGCGCCAACAGGCTCTGGCACCGGTGCGTTTGTTGCCTGAATGGAGCCGGCGCGGAAGAGGTTGCGCATTCGGAATTCGACGGGGTCCATGTGCAGTTTTTCGGCCAGCTTGCTCATCTGCATTTCGGCTGCGAACTCGGCCTGAACCGAGCCGAAGCCTCGGAAAGCACCGCAGGGCACGTTGTTGGTGTACACCGCGCGGCTGTCGATGTGGATGTTATCACACTCATAAGGGCCGGTGGCCATCACAGTTGCGTTGTTCTGCACAGCCCGGCTGGACGATGCGTACGCGCCGGCATCCCCCAGCAGATCCATCTGAATCGCCGTGAGCTTGCCGTCCCGCCTGGCTCCCCACCGGGCGCGAATGATGTACGGATGGCGTTTGTGATGCCCGATGATGGACTCCTCGCGGCTCCAGACGATCTTCACCGGCCGGCGCAGCTTCCAGGCCGCCAACGCCAGGATCAACTGCACCGACATGTCCTCGCGCCCGCCGAAGGCGCCGCCGGCATATTTGTACACCACCCGCACCTGATCCTCCGGCAACTGGAGGGCATGGGCGATCTGGTGCCGGTCGTCGTGGGACCACTGGCCGGCGGTCTCGATCACCACGCGCCCCTCATCGTCGATGTAGGCCAGGCCGGCCTCGGGCTGGAGGTAGGCGTGTTCCTGATACGGCGTCCGGTATTCCGCTTCGACAATCACGTCCGCCGCAGCGAAGCCGGCCTCGATGTCGCCCTTGCGAATCTTGAAACTGGCCAGGAGATTGGAGCCTTTCTCGACGTGGACCAGCGGGGCATCATCGTCCAGCGCCCGGCGCGGATCGGTGAGAGCCGGCAGGTCCTCGTACTCCACCTGTACCAGGTCACGCCCCTCGGTGGCCGCCTGCACGGTCTCGCCGACGATCAGTGCGACTTTGTCACCCACGAAGCGAACGACGTCGCCGCACAGGGCCGGCTGGTCCGGCTCCATGAGGCCGTACTCGTTGACCGGCACGTCTTCGGCTGTCAGCACCGCCACGACGCCGGGGTGCGCCAGAGCCGCGCTAGCATCGATGTTCTTGATGCGGGCGTGAGGCCGGCGGGCGAACAGCACCTTCATGTGCAGCATCGCCGGCATCGACAGGTCGCCCGGATACGGCGTCCGCCCGACGACCTTGTCCAGGGCATCGACCCTGGGAATCGATTGTCCAATCAGTCGGTCAGTCACTGGCATCCTCGCTATCCGAACCCAAACTGTCCAGAAACGCTTGAAGTTCACCCTTCGCTTGTTCCCAAACTTCTGCCAGCGGCGTCACCAGCTTCTCCACCTCTTCCCACTCCAGATAGAACGAATACGAATGCCGATAGAAATGCCTGAAGCCCAGGTAGTCAGCCAACCGATGAGCCATTTCAACAGTCAGAACCGGTCCCCTGCTCGTTGCTGATTCCGTCATCTGCGTCAGTAGATCACGATGCCATTGAGCACCGGAAGGAACATCCGCGTCGATTCCTTTGGCGATGGACAGAAAGATGTTTTCCAGCCCATTGTAGAACGAATGCAGAACAGACGCCACAGCCGTGGCCTCGACCAAGTCAGGCGTTTCCCTTCGCGCCCGTTTCAGTAGGTCAGCGTATGACTCGAAGAGCTGGTCGACTTGTCCAATCTCAAACTTTATCTGAGAGATGACTTTTTCAGCCAATCTGGAGTAGCTCTCCTTCCTCTTCCAGATAGCGCGCGAAGGCATCCTGCATGTCCAGACTAACCAGATCGACGGAATGCTCCAGATCCAGTAACAACCTGCCCAGAAGGTGGAAGAATCTTCCTCTAGGGCAACCCCGGATGGCCAGATCAAGATCCGATGATCCATCTCCAATCTTCCCAGCAGCGAGTGAACCGAAAAGAAAGACATCGGTACATCCCGCCGCTTTGAGTATTTCTACGGCCCGGCGGATATCTCGCCGGTAGGTCTCTGGGAGTTGAACTTTCGCTTGAACGGTTGGCATTCTCTGTCTCCTGTCTCCTGTCTCCTTGCTCCCCTGCTCCCCCGCATCCTCACTCCCGATCCAAGTCGACGGCCGCCCGCTCGATTGCCGACAGGACCTTATAGTACCCCGTACACCGACACAGGTTGCCGACGATGCTCTGCTTGATTTCGTCCATGGTCGGTGCCGGGTTCTCGCGCAGCAGAGCCGCGCCGGCCATGATCAGGCCCGGCGTGCAGTAGCCACACTGAACACCGCCCTCGAAGATGAAAGCGCGTTGCAGCGGGTGCAG
>JBHHTZ010000259.1:0-5863 GCA_046753605.1 Anaerolineae bacterium | reverse complement strand
CCATCAGGACGTCGCTTCATCGGCGGGCGGGCCTGGCAGACACAGTACCCTGATTGTTTTCTCAAAGTTCATCAATCATCGGCCAGGACTGGCGCCTGAGCAGCTACGCTTTATACATTGTGAGTGGGAATGAAACCGATGACTGAGACTGCTGCTTCAAATACTCGTGAGAAGGGGCCGGCGTGTCCTTTCTGTCAATCTGAAGATACCGCGATGATGGCCCTCTTCGGCTCGCAGTTGCTCACCTCGCAGTACTACTGCAACGGATGTCACACTGTGTTTGAGGTGGTGCGGCACGCGGCTGCACCTGCGGGTACAGGAGAAGACGCCGGCGCGGCTGAGAGTGATGCCTGACAGGAGAAGAGGGATTGGAATTCCGCGCAAACACTACAGCGAATTGGGAATCGAGTGTATTCTTGGCTGCTTCCCCAATTCGCTGTAGTGTTTGCATGAGGAGGTGAACAATGGCTGCGAAAGAAGTAAAGTTACGGGACGTGGTGTTGGAATCCGGCATCGAGGTGAAGCCCATCTACGGGCCGGCAGATGTCGCCCACATTGACATCGAGCAGGACATTGGGGAGCCGGGAGAGTATCCCTTCGCCCGTGGTATCCACAAGTACATGTACCGCTACCGGCCGTGGACCATGCGCCAGTACGCCGGCTTCGGTAGCCCCGCTGAAACCAACGGGCGATTTCGCTTCCTGATTGAACACGGCCAGAATGCCCTGAACGTGGCCTTTGACCTGCCCACCCAGATGGGTCTGGACTCCGACGATCCGATGGCCTTCGGGGAGGTAGGTCGGGTCGGCATGGCCGTGGACACCCTCAAGGACATGGAGGTGGCCTTCGAGGGCATCCCCATCGACAAGATCAGCGTCTCCCTGACGGTGAATGCCGTCACGCCCATCATCCTGGCCATGTACCTCACCGTAGCCGAGAAGCAGGGGGTACCCCGCGAGCGGATCGCCGGCACGACCCAGAACGACATCCTCAAGGAGTACATCGGTCGCGGGGCGTGGATCTTTCCCGTGGAGCCGTCCATCCGTTTCATCGGCGATACGATGGAATTCTGCGCCCGCGAAGCACCCCGCTACTACCCGGTCAGCGTGTGCGGATACCACATCCGGGAGTCCGGGGCCACGCCGGTTCAGGAGATCGCCTACGCCTACTGCATCGCCAGGGCCTACATCGATGAGGTGTTGGATCGCGGGCTGTCTGTGGACGATTTTGCCGGTCGCATCTCCTTTAACTTCGACATCTTCGGGAACCTGTGGGAGCAGGTGGCCAAGTTCCGGGCCGCACGCCGGCTGTGGGCGCGCATCATGAAGGAGGAATACGGTGCGCAGAACCCCCGAACCATGCAGATGAAGATGATTGCCGGCGGTGGTGGCAGCGGGCTGACCATCGAGGAGCCGGAGAACAACATCGTGCGCGGCGCCTACTACGCCCTCATCGCCGCCCTGTCTGGCACGCAGACCAGCGCCCTGTGCTGCTACGACGAGGCATACACCATCCCCAGTGAAAAGGCCTCCCTCATCTCGCTGCGCACCATGCAGATTCTGGCCGAGGAGATGGGCCTGGCTGACACCGTGGACCCGCTGGCCGGCTCGTACTACATTGAGTGGCTCACCACGGAGATGGAGCAGCGAATCGTCGCGGAGATGCGGCGTGTGGACGAAGAGTGGGGTGGCATCGTCAACGCTGTAAGCCAGGGACTGGTCCAGGCTGAGGTTGCCCGCCAGGCCTACGAGTACGAGCGCAAGCTCCAGAGCGGGGAACTTGTCAAGGTCGGCGTGAACAAATATCGGGCGGAAGGCGAGGAGTTTATCCCCGATGTGGAACTCCATGGGTATCGGCCGGATGCGATGGAGGAACAACTGCGGCGTCTGGAGCAGGTGCGGCGGGAGCGTGATCCTGTCGAGGTCGAAGCCGCCCTGGCGGAAGTGCGGGACGTTTGCGCTTCGGGACGCAATGTCATGCCGGCCATGATGCGCGCCGTCCGGGCCTACTGCTCGCTGGGGGAGATCATCAGCGTGATGAAGGAGGTACTGGGAGAATTCCAGGAACCGGTGCGAGTATAGCGACTACCGACCGACGACCACCGACCGCGCATAGTCGAGCAGCACATCAGCCTCACATAGCAGCTAACAACACGAGCACAAGAGGAATAGCTATCCCATGCCTCACATCGTAGAAGTCGATCTTAGCGCCAAAGTAGAGCAGTGGAGCAAGAACACGGCTGTCGCTTTCTCGGACGGAATCCAGGGCTCAGTGCTTATTGACAGGAGAGTAAAAAGGAGGGCACGAGAGTGGCTGAGAGATAGATATCCTGATCGAAGCAAGGGGTACTATAGGTATCTTCTGTTCGCAGCCTTTGTCTATCTTGCTACTCAACCTTACCTTCAACAGATCAGACACATGACGATTGACCAGGACTATCCAGGCCCGCAAAATGAGAAGCTGATCAAGGATTTCCTCCTCAACTTCCTACACCGCGATAATCCGTCGCTACATGGCGACTTTATCAGCTTCAGAGAGGTGAAGGGGTCACAGGCCGATATCCTGGCAAGAAACATCTATCGGGGAAGCAAGGAAGCTGAGCGGCGAATCAGCTTCAAGGACATCCAGGCAATTTTCGAGTAAGCCTGTGCAAAAAGAGACGGGATCGGGGCTCCCTTGCGGGCCTAAAGCCGAGGAGCTTACTGGCGCGAAGCCAGTAGCGCGTTCAGCCACCCGATCCGTCATTCATAATTCTATGCAAACGTCGATAGTTTGTCAAGACAGAGCCAAGAGGAGGCAACAACACTATGCGTCTGGGTATTGATGTCGGTGGCACTTTCACAGATGTGGTCTTGATCGACGATCGCAGTGGTCAGATCCACTACACCAAGGTGCTCACCACCCCTCGCAATCCGGCCGAGGGGGTCATGAACGGCATCGAAAAGATTCTGGCCGGCACGGCCAACACCATGGGTGACATCGAATACATCGTTCACGGCAGCACGATTGGCACCAACGCCCTCATCGAGCGCAAGGGGGCAAAGACGGGGCTCATCACCACCGAGGGGTTCCGCGATGTGCTGGAAATCGCACGCATCGAGCGGCCGGCCGCCGGCCTGTACGACATGACCGTCGATCTACCCGACCCCCTGGTGCCCCGCTATCTCCGCTGCGAGGTCCAGGAGCGAGTAGGTGCTGATGGCCAGGTGGTGACACCTCTGGACGAGGAGTCGGTACGCCAGGCGGTGCAGTACCTCAAGGATGAAGGCGTCGAGTCTATCGCCGTATGCCTGCTTTTCTCCTTCCTGAATCCGGCCCACGAGCAACGGGTGGGTGAAATATGCCGCGAGCTCTACCCCGAGGCCTACGTCTCTCTCTCCTCGCAGATTGCACCGGAGTTCCGGGAGTATGAGCGTTCCTCGACGACGGTGATCAACGCCTACCTGCAACCCATTGTCGTGCGTTACCTGGACAGTCTGGTGCAGCAACTGGAACGACAGTACGGGGCTGTGGACCCTTCGGCAGGCTCAGGGCAGGCTCTGCGCATTATGCAGGCCAGTGGCGGCTCCATGACGGCGGACGTGGCCCGCAGCGACGCGGTACACACCGTCAACTCGGGGCCGGCCGGCGGTGTGGTGGCCAGTTCCTACATTGGCCAGTTGGTGGGCGACACACAGCTCGTCAGCGTCGATATGGGCGGCACCAGCTTCGACATCGGTCTGGTGGATCAGGGCCAGCCTCGGGTGCACTCGGAGGGTGAGTTCGAGGGGCTTCCGGTGAAGATGCCCATGGTGGACGTCCATGCCATCGGCGCCGGAGGTGGTAGCATCGCCTGGATCGACAAGGGCGGTGCTCTGAACGTCGGCCCGATGAGCGCCGGCGCGGCCCCCGGGCCGGCCTGTTACGGCTTGGGCGGAGAGGAACCCACCGTGACCGATGCCAACCTGGTGCTGGGACGCCTCAACCCGGATTACTTTCTGGGCGGGGAAATGGTCCTGCACCCCGACCTGGCTCGGCGAGCCATCGAAACGCGGGTGGCTCAACCGCTGGAGATGTCCGTCGAGGAGGCCGCCAATGGCATCATCCGGCTGGTCAACGCCAACATGGTCAAAGGCATCAGCGTCAGCTCCATCGAGAAGGGCTACGACGTGCGCGAGTTCACCCTGATGGCCTTTGGCGGAGCCGGCGCGCTCCATGCCGTCGAGCTGGCCGAAGCCCTGGGCATGAGCAAGGTGATCATTCCACCTTTCCCTGGCACGCTGTCGGCCCTCGGGTTGTTGGTCTCCGACACCCGCCACGACTACGTCCAGACGGTGGCCATCAGTGAACAGGATGCGAAGGCCGAGGCGCTGTTGGAGGTTTTCCAGAGCCTGGAGGCGCGGGGACGCGCTCAACTGAAGGAGGAGCGAGTGCCCGAAGACCAGATCGAGGTTGTGTGGTCGGCGGATTTGCGGTACGAGGGGCAGTCGTACGAGATCAACACGCCGGTGCCCCACAATGGCCGGCTGACCCAGGCGGACGTGCAGGAAACGATCCGCCGCTTCCACGAGCTGCACCAGCGGATCTATGAATACTCCTCGGTAGACGAGCCGGTGGAGTTCATCAACGTGCGGGTGACGACCATCGGGCGCGTGCCGGCGGTGTCGCTGGCAGCCGGCAGTTCCGAAGGGGCGGACCCTGCGGCGGCGCAGCGGGGGAGCCGGCCGGTCTACTTCTCGGGCGCCGGCTTTGTGGAGTGCCCCGTCTACGACCGGGCGCGTCTGAAGCCGGGGAACGAGGTGGCCGGCCCCTGCCTGGTGGAGGAGATCGCCTCGACGACAGTGCTCACGCCGGGGGCGCGAGGTGTGGTAGATGAGTATGGGAACATTGTGATCGTGCTCTAAGAAGAGTCAGGGATCAACCATCTCGAAGGTGAGGTCCTTGCCTTTGAGGGTGATGTCGAATTGGTTGAGTACATCCCTTCCAAGCAAGACATCGCGGCGAGGCGCTGACACGGTTTCGAGAATAGGAATTAGGAGGCCCATCACATCCAGTGAGACAAAATAGATCGGTCGTGATGATTCTGTGCCGTCGTAGCCGTAGCATTGCATGCGCCCCATCGGCTCCAGGGACAGATTCTCGGCAACTGACTCGGGTAGGACAGACATAGATGCGCCGGTATCTAGCTTGGCGCGAAGGGTGCAAGTCTCTCCTGTGGCCGGATTGGTGATCTGTACATGCACAAATGGCGCCGGTGGGTCCATCTGTAGATCGTAACTAGGCATCGCGAACCACTACCTCAGGCGATGGAAACTCGGCGGTTCGCGCTTCTTCGCTGACGAGTTCGATGTACACGGGACGGTAGGACTGGGCAAATACTCGTTTCGCCAGTTCGCGTTTGTCTTTGTCACTATCCACGATCTGATCATCATGAATAGCAACGTACAGTCCTTTATGTGTCCGCAGAAGCTCCGGCTTCAACCGGAGAAACGCCAGCCGTTCCCGCTCCAGGGCTTCCAACCGGGCGCGATGCCTGGCTTTCCTTTCCTGCTGTTCCTGCCAGGCTATGAACCGCTGGTATTCTTGGACTGGGACGAGAACCGCCACGGCATCTCCGTTGCGTTCAAGGATGATCGGACCTTCGGCCAGATCATCCTCGCTCACGGGGATGGTATATGGCGCCCGGGTCTCTTTGATGGAAATCCGTTTGACCATATCGATTGCCTCCTATCGAGGTAGCAAGCAAGCTAAGCGGATGATTGCAGCTATGGGTTTACCTTGTCGTTCGACAATCAACGGCCCTTCAGCCAACTGGGCTTCGTCCAGCGACAGGGCGTACCGGGCCTTTGCTTCTTTGATCTCGATCGTTCTCGACATACGTCAC
>JBHHTZ010000258.1:0-5875 GCA_046753605.1 Anaerolineae bacterium | reverse complement strand
AGGCACCAGCCGTGTTCGTGCACTGGCGTGCGAAGCGCGCTCCCGTCTTCACTTGACACACAGTGTAAGAGTTTCTGAGGCACGCGCCAATGTGAGGGCGTACGCCAGCAGAGGCGAGAAACAGCGCCCGAGGCATGTACGCCGACGGTCCGCGAGGTCGCCCAGGCGCGAGCAAGGATGGTCTGAGGACGCCAGGCAGGAACGTGGTTCGGATGCCAGCGCGAGGCGCCGCGCGCGACACCCGCGAACCAGATCAACGCACACCAGCCGATGGCGAACTGACGTTGAGACACCGGCGAGGCACCGAGCTTCGAGGGAGGATATCACCCCGATCGACGGCGCCGCGAGGATCGCCGCACCATGCCGACGCACGCAGCTCGCGGCGACGGGATCGCGGATGCCCACCAGGCGCTCAGAATCGCCCCAGGTGACGCGTTCGGCTGCACGAATGGAGGATGCAGCACGGTCGCGCTTCGTCGGCTATTCTGTGGTCTCAGCTCGTTCGTTGCGCCGGAACGACGCAGCCCCTCGGGACCTGGTGGGAGGCGAAGCGGGAACGCCCCCACAAACGAAAGGCACACAGAGGGAGGCGAGGAGGACCGGCGGGAGCCCAGTCCGTCGGCGCGATGCGCCATCAGTCCCGCCGGTCGTCGTCCTATAGATTCGAGCTAAACGGCGGACATGCGAGCGCTCTGGCATCACCTGGCGGATGCCGTTTGGCCGCGGCCGCCGCCGGCCGCGACTCGCGATCGCGGTGGTCTGCAGGGCGGATCGCGCCATGGACGCCAGGCGTTACCGTCTCGCTACCCACGAAGCTGGCAGGAATTTCTGCCGCGCCGCGCGCGTCCACCTGGACAGCGATACCCTGCTGATTGCCGCAGCAACGACGCACCAACCAGGCACCAGCCGTGTTCGTGCACTGGCGTGCGAAGCGCGCTCCCGTCTTCACTTGGCCGACCATGTCGAGTAGAATCTGAGGCACGCGGCCAGCGAGGGACCCGCGACCGTCGTCGGCATCCAGTGCGAGCCCGACTGTACCGGCAACCAGGAGAATCAGCCACGCGACCGATACACTCCCGCAGCCGCCAGCCCGGGCGAACGCAGATGCCACGTTCAGCGCGGGTCCCTCCACCCCCGACGCCGGCTATCTGCGAGCCGCTCGCACCCCACCCGCGCAACAGTAGGGCCGAGCTGTCGGCGCAATCGGGACGAGTCTCCAGAACCGGCCAACCCCACCCATGGCGAAGCTCGAGCTGCAAACGATGTTCGTAGCGTCAATCACAGGCGGCCCCGCAGAGCTTGAGTTTGCCCGCCAGCCAGGCGCGCAGATCCTCAGGGCCCCACACCGTCGCAGACCGAACGCAACGACTCGCGATCCCGCCAAAGCCGGCACATGGTACACCGTGGATAGCGAATGGCACCGGATACCCGAGGCGATGCGCGAGGCGATGCGAAAGCCCGCGCGCGCTCGCCGACTCACGCCATACCTATGGTACAAGCGGCATTATCTGAAAACGCTCCCCGCACCGCGCAACGGGACCGCGTGGGTCCTCAGTATCGATCCGCCGATGATGATGGAATGCCCCTGCGATGATCCGGCGATCGTTGGGACCATGTGGGGAGTGGCATATTCGGCCACGCCCGGCCAGACCCCCAACTATGTTCACCCGTTCCAGCTCCACGAGCATGGACCGTTCACCGCCTGCCGCGAGCCAGCGCCGGAACCCGTCCCAGAAGTGCCGTGGTCATGGCGCACGGTCGCCAACTGCGGCATCATGCCCGGACTCCACGAACTGACGATTTACACCGAGCCGACAGAGGATCATCCCGACGCGCACGGATGGTACTGGACCGGTACATACGCCTGGGACGATGGCGTGGACCCATGGACAGACCAAGTCCCCGCGACCCCGTACAACCTAATGCTGTATGACGGAATTGGCTCGTCAGAGACCCGTGTAACATGCACGGCAACCGTGTCCATCTACACTCCGACCGCGGAGCTGTCCGAGTTCAGTGTGCAAACCTACGACTGCTGAGCGCGTGCAGCTAAGCCAGGTAGCTATGCCATCAGCGTCAGTTGCTCCGGGGACCCTGGCCACGGGTCTGGTTCGTCAGGCACAACAGCCATGAGCCGCGGATGATGCGTGCACTTAGTCGCAGCGACCCAGAGCCGCCACGCTGTCTCCCGATCCGCATCGATCCGCAGGCCACGGATGTCGATGCACCCAACGAGGATCACGTCCCGCTGGTCGTGCACTTCGTCCACACGCACCCAGTCACGCCCACCCGAGACGTACTCAAGCAGAACCGAGGGTATCCGCTCTGAATATGAGTCTAACAGCAGGGCCCCACGCCTACTCCGAAAGAACAAGACCGGCGAACGATCATCCTGGGATAGCACGCACAATCACTCCTCATCACTGTCATCTGGTTCAGAACTCACACCCCGACGCAAACCATCCAAGATCCACCGACCACGCGCGGCCGATGGTTGATGCCGCCAACCCCGCGCAATCGACGGGTCGACATCCACAATCACACCATCCTCCGCCTGGTCTGTCACGAGCCAATCGCCGAACTCCGCCCCCTGCGCCACCGGCTCGCCAGCGAGAATCATAGAGTCCACATTGTCAGCGTACCACCCGTCAAAAACGACCGGTTGGAAATCCGTGTCCCACGAACCCTCCGGCCGGTCGCGGCCGTTCCGCCAGAACCCCCGACTGTAGCGGATGACACGACCAGGCACCCACCGGCCGTGCCCGCGGCAAAGGTGCTTCACGCAGTAGTTCGCCGCAGCACGCTTCCCGCGAATGCGCGCAATCCAGGTGTACCCCATATGCGACCGAGCCGCCAGGGCGCTCAAGCGATCATGGTCGACATACGATCCCCATTGCAGCAGGTGCATGTGTAGCGCGCCCGACACGTGGGGCTCGACGATCCCGAAATACTCCCACTCCCACCCACCCCGCCGCAGCTTCTGGACGAACATTCGGAAATTGCTCGTAATCTCAGCCCGATCTCGACCAATGCGGGTCAGCGTCACCATGCGCTCCGGGTCCTGTCGGGAGACGACCTCCCCCCACTCGCGAGACATCACCCATCGACACAGAGGACACCGCCACCGGCGGCACAACAGAGGACGGAAAACGTACGTCCCACATTCTCGCCCCACGACAGTAGCCGACCCACACCCCGGGAGCCGCGGAAAGCGCGCAGAGCCTATAGGTTCACCAATGCCAGCACTCATTGGAGACTCATTCAAAACATCATACCGACGGGAGACGGAAGAGCTATCGGCACTCGACCGCCCCCCCGTCGGGTCTGTCAGGGCACAGGACACCATACACGAAGGAAACCGCAACCGCAAGGGGAACAGCGAACGCAAGGCGCGCCCAAACATGTTAAGATCAACTAACATTCTGGCCGCGAAACCAGGAGGTGCCGTAATGGCGAAGTTAACGTTTAGCGTACTCCTCAGTGACGCCTCAGGCGCAGCAGGAGACGTCGTGTTCTCACGGTGGAAAGGCAGACCATACGCCCGAAGGCGGGTAACGCCCGCCAATCCAAATACCGCGAACCAACAAGCGCAACGCACCGCGTTCGCGCTTTGTGTCGCCTCCTGGAAGAGCCTCATCAGCAAGTTGCAAACTGCGTGGGGCACAGTTGCTTCCACCCGATCAATCAGCGGGTACAACTTGTTCTGCAGCGACAACGTCGCCCAGGAACGAACAGACAATTGGCAGCTACTCACCCCCGCCGAACTCACCCGCGAACCAGTCACCACGTTTGCCGCCGCCGGAGGCATGGGCTCCGGCACAATCGATCTCACGTGGGCAGCCGGGTCCGCGACCGGTACGGACGTAATGACCATCTGCGCCCGTAAGCTCGAGGACGGTACCGTAGTTCTCGCCACCGATGCCGGCACCACCGTCTCCAGTCTCGCATACACGATCACCGGACTGACGGCGGGCGGTTCCTACATCTGCTACGCCGCCAACCGAGACGCCTCGGACAACTACGCTCCAAGCGTCTATGCAACTGCCACGGCGACCGCGTAGAATGACATCGTGACCGACCGGCTTAGCGTGGGCGGCCAGCACCCGCCCACGCAAGCCGCATGAATGGGCGGGGACCACGCGTACATTCGGCTACCAGCCGGGCGCGTCGATCCGCGCGGCCCAAGCGGTTCCAAATTGCGCGATCCAGCCCCACCCCCAGAGCCCATCCGGGCCCACATACTCACCGGTCACCAGCTCTACAGCGCGAGCGCGCATTTGCCATTGTTGCTCGCAATGGAGGCGCCACGCGCTCGCACTCGGCCACTCCCACGACGACGAGACACGACCGTCCCGCATGGTGACACGGCTGAGCCGACGATACTCGCTGTAGTACCCCCACCCGTACAGCTCGCGGCAGTCCGCGAGGGACACGCCGAGGCGCTGCAGCCCCCGGGCGATCTCGTAACACGCGCAGTCATCCCCCTGGGAGAAGATGTTGAGAGAAGAGGCGAAGTCGTTCTCCATCCACCCTCCCGGGCGCCGCGGGTTCCAAGCACCGATATCGATCATGTACGCCCTGAACCTCGCGTATCGATCTCGGTCCCAACGCCCGAACTTCTTCCTCCACTGCTTCCAGCGAGCCATATGGTTGAGCCGTAGTTGCTCGCCCCACCACCGGCTGCCAAACTTCTCAAGCCAAGGGTTAGGGTTCACGACCGCCGCATGACCATACGCCCCGCCCGCGTTTCCCTGATACGCGCCGAAGTAGTTCTGCCCCCAGTCCCCACCGAGGGCGCGCAGGTTCCAGAGCCCTTTCTCCCGGCCCGAGCATCCACGCACCATGGCGCGCCAGCTCTGCGCGCCCGGCTGCGGAGGCGAGTGCTTGAACGTCACAGAGCCACACGTTCCACGGATCGTGCCGAGCAGCGTTCCCGGCGTAAACTTCGCCATAGCGATGGACCTTCACACTTTCCTTGACACACAGTGTAAGAGTTTCTGAGGCACGCGCCAATGTGAGGGCGTACGCCAGCAGAGGCGAGAAACAGCGCCCGAGGCATGTACGCCGACGGTCCGCGAGGTCGCCCAGGCGCGAGCAAGGATGGTCTGAGGACGCCAGGCAGGAACGTGGTTCGGATGCCAGCGCGAGGCGCCGCGCGCGACACCCGCGAACCAGATCAACGCACACCAGCCGATGGCGAACTGACGTTGAGACACCGGCGAGGCACCGAGCTTCGAGGGAGGATATCACCCCGATCGACGGCGCCGCGAGGATCGCCGCACCATGCCGACGCACGCAGCTCGCGGCGACGGGATCGCGGATGCCCACCAGGCGCTCAGAATCGCCCCAGGTGACGCGTTCGGCTGCACGAATGGAGGATGCAGCACGGTCGCGCTTCGTCGGCTATTCTGTGGTCTCAGCTCGTTCGTTGCGCCGGAACGACGCAGCCCCTCGGGACCTGGTGGGAGGCGAAGCGGGAACGCCCCCACAAACGAAAGGCACACAGAGGGAGGCGAGGAGGACCGGCGGGAGCCCAGTCCGTCGGCGCGATGCGCCATCAGTCCCGCCGGTCGTCGTCCTATAGATTCGAGCTAAACGGCGGACATGCGAGCGCTCTGGCATCACCTGGCGGATGCCGTTTGGCCGCGGCCGCCGCCGGCCGCGACTCGCGATCGCGGTGGTCTGCAGGGCGGATCGCGCCATGGACGCCAGGCGTTACCGTCTCGCTACCCACGAAGCTGGCAGGAATTTCTGCCGCGCCGCGCGCGTCCACCTGGACAGCGATACCCTGCTGATTGCCGCAGCAACGACGCACCAACCAGGCACCAGCCGTGTTCGTGCACTGGCGTGCGAAGCGCGCTCCCGTCTTCACTTG
>JBHHTZ010000257.1:0-5876 GCA_046753605.1 Anaerolineae bacterium | reverse complement strand
TGCGGACGATCACCGGCGCCTTGTTCGGGATAGGCGGTGTTTGGCTGGCGTACCCTTACATCGAACAGGGCATGCGTGACATAAGGCGGTCGATTCGCTAGCAATTCAAGATTGCGACCTCATTTTGACCGTTTTTTCTTCTCCAGACTATTGACATTTGCCGCCGTTCCTGTTATAATGCTTCATGAGGAGGAACCCTGGAGTCTCATCCCAGCCTCACATGCGATCTAAACCTCGCCCCACAGGGTGTGGGACGTCAAACGTCCACAGCAAACGCTTTGAGTGAGGATTGTAAAAAGATCGCTTCCTGAGGTCTAACACAGCAGCCAAAACTTCAGGGTTCTTTTTCGTTGCACATTCGGGCCCGGCCACAAAAGGTCGGGCCTTTCTTGATGGGACCGCTGAGTGCTTTTTTGTGTGGCCCGTGGTATAATTCTGCGTATGACTAAACCGATTGTAGCTCTGGTGGGGAGACCCAACGTTGGAAAATCGACGCTGTTCAACCGTCTCATCGGTGAGCGATTTGCCATTGTTGAGGACGTGCCCGGCACCACGCGGGACCGAATCTACGGCGAGAGCGAGTGGAACGGCGTCCCGTTCACGGTGGTTGACACCGGGGGCCTGCTCGTTGGGCCCGAAGAGCCTTTGGTTCGGCAGGTGCGGGCCCAGGCCGAAGTGGCCATCCTCGAGGCCGATGTCATCGTGCTGCTGGTGGACGTCAAGCAGGGTCTCACGTCGGCCGACGACGACGTGGCCAGGTTGCTGAGGCGGACCCGCAAGCCTGTGATCCTGGCTGTGAACAAGGGGGATAGCCAGCAGCGCCGGCTAGCTGCCTCGGAGTTCTGGGCGCTGGGCCTCGGCGAGCCGCTGCCGATCTCCGCGCTGCACGGCATCGGCACCGGCGATCTGCTGGATGAAGTTGTCGCTGCATTCCCGCCCCAGGAGGAGCCGGAGGAGGAAGACGCTGTGAGGATTGCCATCGTTGGCCGGCCCAACGTTGGCAAGTCCTCCTTGCTCAACCAGCTTCTGGGTCGCGAGCGAGCCATCGTGCACGAGGTGGCCGGCACGACTCGTGATTCCATCGACACCGACCTCCTGTTCCAGGAACAGCGCATCACGCTCATCGACACCGCCGGCATCCGCCGTCGAGGTCGGATCGAGGGAGGTGTTGAGAAGTACAGCGTCCTGCGCGCGCTGCGGTCCATCGAGCGCGCCGACGTGGCGCTGCTGCTGATCGACGCGACCGAGGGGGTGACATCGCAGGATCAACACATCGCCGGCTACATCCTGGATGAGTACAAAAGCGTGGTCGTGTTGGTCAACAAATGGGACCTGGCGCCGAAAGATACCTATACCATGCCGGCCTACACCAAGCGCGTGCGCTATGAGTTGCGTTTTCTGGATTATGTGCCGGTGCTGTACATCTCGGCCAAGACGGGCCGGCGCGTCCACCAGGTGTTGCCGGCGGCCATGGACGTGTACGCCACCCGCTTCCAGCGCATCCCCACCGGCGAGCTAAATCGGTTGGTGCAGGACACGGTGGCTCGCCATGCGCCGCCGTCCAAGGCCGGCAAGCGGCTGAAGTTCCTGTATGCCACCCAGGCCGACGTCGATCCGCCGACCTTCGTGTTCTTCGTCAACGACACGCGGCTGGTGCACTTCACCTACGCCCGCTTCCTGGAGAACAGCATCCGCCAGCGCCATCCGTTTCTGGGGACGCCGTTGCGTTTCAGGTTCAGGAGGAGGGCGTAGTCAGCCTGGCGATTTCAACTTCCGGGCGATGCTGACAGACTGACGAGGGCAGTCTTGCCGGCCTTTACCTCAATCGTTTGCGTGGACACCACGTCGCCGGCTGCGAACTGCACCGTGTAGCGACCGGCCGGCACGTCGCCGAAGACGAAGTTCTCCTGCCAACCCGCGTCGGGGTTGGCGCCTTCGCCGTAGGTTTCGGTTTCGCGGATCCACGCGCCCTGCTCGTCATACAGGCTGATGAGCGCCCCGGGGATGGCGTTGCCACCGGCATCGACAAGCTGGCCGGCGATGGTGCCGTAACCCTGGAACGGTTTGATCCACAATTCGGGGTCGCGGGTGGCCTCGTAGCTGTTCTCGCCGACCCGGACTTCCATGTGCAGGTGAGGACCGAGCGCGATACCTGCGGCTCCCACCTCGCCGATGATCTGGCCGGCCTGTACCGGCTGCCCGACTTCGACGCGCACCTTGCTCAAGTGGCCGTACAGGGTGAATACCGGCTGGCCACGCCAGGTTCGGGCGTGCTGAATCACCACCAGCCGGCCATAAAAGTCCGGGAACAGCCCATAGACCTGCACGTTGTCGGGGCCGGCCACCACCACGCGGCCTGAGCCGACGGCCAGGACAGGCGTGCCGGTCGGGTTCCCGAATTCAACGCCGTGGTGAACCTCGTAGCGGCCGCGATAGGTGGAGCCGTAGGCGTAGAAGCGGCTGACAACGTTGGTCCCGCCGGCGCCGATGGGGCGCTCGAACCAGTAGTGATCTTCGGGCTGGATCACCGCCGGCGTTGGTTCTGGCGTGGGTGTGGGCTGTGTTGTCGGCGTCGCTGTTGGCATGGGGGTGGGGCTGGGTGTCGGCGAGGGCGTGGCGGTGGCTGGCGGCGCTGTGGGTATGGGCACGGATCGCGCAGCCGCGGCGCCGGTCAGTAACAGCGTCCTGGTCGCCTCGCTCGGGATCGCGGACAGGGCGGCCGATGGCGGTTGGTACCCGATGGCGATGCCGGCAATCACGATGGAGAACAGCAGAGCGCCAATCAGGGTTGCAACCAGGTCATCGACCGGCGATTGTTGGGCCATAGCTGAGAGTCACAGACCAGTCGCTTTTCGTGTAGCCATTTTGGCTATCCAAACCAATCAATCAGATCGTACAAACGGGCACATTATATCACATTCTATCGACATGCCAAAGTAACCGTAATTCTGAGGATCACGCCATGCGCTTCGATATTTTCACGCTGTTTCCAGAGATGTTTATCGGGCCTTTTCAGGAGAGCATCATCAAGCGTGCTCTGGAGCACGACCTGGTACAGATTGCCATCCACGACATTCGTGCCTACGCCACCGACCGACACCACACCGCAGACGATACGCCCTATGGCGGCGGCGGTGGCATGGTGATGAAGCCTGAACCGGTTTTCGCAGCGGTGGAGGATGTGCTGGGGGAAGCGATTGGCGAAACGCCCATCGTGTTGCTGACGCCCCAGGGCCGGCGCTTCACTCAGCCGGTGGCGCGCGATCTGGCGCGGAAGGAGCGGCTGGCCCTGATTTGCGGCCACTACGAGGGGGTGGACGAGCGCGTCAGGCAGCACCTGGCAACGGATGAGGTCTCGATTGGCGACTACGTGCTCACCGGCGGGGAGCTGCCGGCCATGGTCATCGTGGACGCGGTGACGCGACTCCTGTCGGGCGTGCTCGGCGATCCATCGGCGGCCGAAGCGGACTCGTACGCCACAGGGCTGCTGGAGCATCCGCACTACACGCGGCCGTACGATTTTCGGGGCTGGACCGTGCCGGACACCTTGCTTTCAGGCCACCACGCCGAGGTGGAGCGCTGGCGCCGGCGGGAGGCGCTGCGGCGCACATGGGAGCGCCGGCCCGACCTGCTCGACCAGGCCGATCTGACCGAGGACGACCTGGCGTTCCTGGCGGGGCTGGGGCAGCTTCACACGGATGGAAAGAAACACGGATAAAAACAATAGATGGATTCTATCCGTGTTTCTTTCCATCCGTGTGAAAGACTCAAACCTTCGTGTAGTCATAGTAACTATACATCCACACCAACTCCCATTCCACAAAAGAACAAAGACTACACGCAAGTACCGCGCCCGGCGCGAGCTCTCCTGGCCGACGCCCACAGTTTGTCGAAAACCGCAACCTCTGGTATAATATGCGCTTGTGATTATCCTGACATAGCAAACAGTTAGAGACCACGTTTTCTGCGCAGAACCGAAGAAACCTGGTTTCTCACCATTGAATTCGTGAGGTGACAGAATGGCCAGCATCGACCTGGTACGCGCCATCGAGCAGGAGCAGATGAAAGACAAGCTGCCGGAACTCCGGCCTGGGGATACGGTTCGGCTGCACTTCCGAATTGTGGAGGGCACGCGCGAGCGAACCCAGCCCTTTCAGGGCGTGGTGATCCGCATTCGCGGCAGTCAGTCCAATCGCAACGTCACCATTCGCCGGACCGGGGCGCATGGGGTCGGGGTGGAGCGAACGTTTCCCCTGCACTCGCCGCGTGTGGAGAAGATCGAGGTGCTCCGCCATGCGCACGTCCGCCGCGCAAGGCTGTACTTCTTGCGGGACCTACAGGGCAAGGCAGCCCGCCTGAAGCAGAAGCGATAGGACAGACGTAAGGCGTGAAACGTGAAACGTGAAGCTTCCTCTTCACGTTTCACGCACCGACATGGGGGAGATGCGAGACCCCAACCTCGACGAGGAACTGGCGCTGTGGCGCGCCGGCCACCACCTCATCGCCGGCATCGACGAGGCGGGGCGGGGAGCTATGGCCGGCCCGGTCGTCGCCGGCGCTGTCATCCTCCCCCTCCACATCCCCGCTGCCCTCCGCCGCACGCTGGCCGGCCTTCGTGACTCCAAGCTGCTTACCCCCTCTCAGCGCGATCACTTCTTCGACCTGATTCACCGCACAGCCCTGGCCGTGGGCGTTGGCTCGGCCTCGCCGCAGGTCATCGACACCGTGGGCATTGCGCCGGCAGCGAGGCTGGCGATGATGGGCGCCATCAGCCGGCTGGGCCGCCAGCCCGATCACCTGCTGATCGACGCCTTCGAGCTGCCACACCCGCCGGCCCCGCAGCGCGCCATCATCAAGGGCGACCGCAAATGCCTCTCTATCGCCGCCGCCTCGGTCATCGCCAAGGTGACCCGCGACCGCCTGATGGTTCAACTGGACGCTGCCTACCCGGACTACGGCCTGGCGCGGCACAAGGGCTACGTCACTCAGGCTCACAAGCTGGCCCTCCACCACCACGGTCCCACCCCCATCCACCGGCTGTCCTACGCGCCGGTGCAGGCGGAATTGGCGCGCCGGCGTATCTGGGTAAGAGAGTAGGTTTTCACACGGATGGAAAGAAACACGGATGAAAACAACTGATGTATTTTATCCGTGTTTCTTTCCATCCGTGTGAAATTGTCGAAGGCCCCCATCCAGGTGTATAATTCTACATTAGCGCACTGACCGACCTCGATGGGCGAAGGTCTCCTCGATCCCGATTCGCCCCTTCGACAGGCCCAGGACGTCGCCTCGGTCAGGAGACCTTCGGCGATCAAAGAGGCGCATAAGGGAGAACGGCACATGGGGCAACAAACTCGCGGCAAGAAGCTTCTGATCAGCAGCACCTTCGTCTTCGCACTGCTTGCCCTGCCCTGGGACAGCCGGCCTCACCGCCAGTTGAACGCAGCGCCGGCCCGTCTGTCCGCCTCCCTCAGTTTCGACCTGGCGCAGCCGGCCACGGGCACCGCCACCACAGCGCCCACCGCCACCAAGACACAAGCACCGCCGACCAACACGGCCACACGCCGGCCCAGCCCCACGCCGCGAGCGACGCACACCGGGAACCCGCCGGCCCCATCTCCGACCAGAACCCGCCGGCCCACAGCAACACGACGACCGACCCGCACGCCATCCAGCACGACTGCGCCCACCAAGACGACGGTCCCCACGCTGCCGGCCACCGGCACACCGACGCGAACCATCACGCCGACACCGACCAGCCACCCCGGACCGCCGACCCTGGTCGCGCCGGCCGAGGGGGCGGTGCTCTCACAGCCTGTGTTGCCCCACGAGTGGTATTTCACCTGGGATGCGCGCTACGGCCCGTGTTACTGTTT
>JBHHTZ010000256.1:0-5879 GCA_046753605.1 Anaerolineae bacterium | reverse complement strand
GATTTGCATGAGCATTCGCGACATTCTCGACAATCAGACGCTGGCTGTCAGCTTGCTTGCATGGATGGTTGCACAGTTGCTCAAGGTCGTCATCGACTCGATCAAGGGCCGGCGACTCGATTTCACCAACTGGGCCAGCGCCGGCGGCATGCCCAGTTCCCATTCTGCGCTGGTGGCCGCCCTGGCGACTGCCATTGGTCTACGGAACGGGTTCGCGTCGGACTGGTTCGCCATAGCCTTGATCTTTGCTATGGTCGTCATGTATGATGCTGCCGGCGTTCGACGCGCGGCCAGCGCTCAGGCGCGCATATTGAACCAGGTGATCGACGAACTGTTTCAGGGGCATCCAATCAGCGAGGAACGCTTGCGGGAGTTCCTGGGACACACGCCTGTCGAAGTGATAGCCGGCGCCGCCATCGGGGTGGTGTTCGCCTGGTGGCTGATAAGTTAAGTGGGGGGCACCGGCGGGGTATGCGGAGCACTCAACATGCCTTTGTGGAGCACGGTGGAGGACGGAGTAGCTGGATGGCTATATTGCTGGATGGCTCAGGGTAAGCGTTCAGCAATCCAGCCATCCAGCCAACTATCCTGGGAGTGAGACAGATGACCACAATCCTTGTTGTTGACGACGAGCGGAACATCATTGATCTGGCAGAGATGTACCTGGTCAAGGACGGCTACCAGGTGCTGCGCGCACGCGATGGCCGGGAAGCCCTTAGCGTGATCCGGCGCGAGCCGCCAGACCTGGTGGTGCTGGACATCATGCTGCCTGAAGTGGACGGCTGGGAGGTGTGTCGCCGGCTCCGCAGCGAGGGAGATCGCACGCCAGTCATCATGCTGACCGCCCGCGATGAGGACGTAGACAAGATTGTCGGGCTGGAAATGGGCGCCGACGACTACATGACAAAGCCGTTCAACCCGAGGGAACTTGTGGCTCGCGTCAAGGCCGTGCTGCGCCGCTCAGAAGGGGTGGGGCCTACGCCTGGAAAGCCTGTCTCCATCGGCGACGTGGTGATTGATCTGGAGCGGCGCGAGGTGCAGGTCGCCGGCCAGGCTGTGCCTCTGCGGGCCAAGGAGTTTGACCTGCTGGCACATTTCGGCCAGCATCCAGGCCTGGTGCTGAGCCGGGAGCAACTGCTGGACGCTGTTTGGGGCTACGATTTCTACGGCGATACTCGCACGGTTGATGTGCACGTGGCGCACCTGCGTAGCAAGCTGGCCGGCAGCGAGGGAGTGGAGATCGAGACAGTCTGGGGGATTGGCTACAAGTTGGTTGAGCGAACAGGGTCATGATGCGGGATGCGGGATGCGGGATGCGTATTACGCTGGTGAGACGGTGTGCAGTGCGTGCACAGTTTACACTTTCTTTACACTTTCCCAACTTATCGGCAATAGTCGGGTCATAAACTCGTAGCGATCTCATGTTCAAGACTTTGCGCGCCAAGCTGATCGTGTCGTATGCTGTGTTGGTGATGCTGTGCCTGATTCTGGCGGGATCCAGTGCCGTGTTCCTGTTTAACCGGTATCAGGCGCGCATAGCTCGCAAGAACATGCGGTTATTGGTCGTGGCGCTGGCCGGCCAGACGCGCGTGCTGGCGGCGGAACGGGTGCCGATCCCGGAGGCCAGGCACCGGCTTGAGCAGATGGCCAGAGACGTTGGTGCAAGGCTGCTGGTTCTGGATGAGACGGGTCGGGTACTCGTAGACTCCGAAGGAGCGGCAGGGGATGATTTCCGAATTGCAATTCTCCCGCAAACCGAGCCTCTCCTGTTTCGCCGCGCTCTACATCGCTTCGTGGACCCTTCTGGGCGGGCGTTTTTCTATGTGACCACACGGCTGCCGCGACTGGAGCGCACACCGGCGCCGGCCGCTCAGTATCTGGCGCTGGCGCTCCCGGTGCGTGAAGTGGGCAGGGCGTGGCGCGAGCTGGCGCCGTCGCTCCTGGTCATTGGAGGGATTGTCTTTGTGCTGGCGACGCTGCTGGGGGTGCTCCTGGCGCGTACGGTGAGCCAGCCTCTTCAGCAGATGACCAAAGCTACCGAAGCGATGGCTCACGGAGACTACGCCCAACATATTCAGGTGGAGGGGGACGACGAGGTGGCGCGCCTTGCGCGATCCTTCAACACGATGGCGCGCGAGGTGGACCGGGCCCACCGCATGCAGCGGGACTTTGTCGCCAATGTGTCACACGACCTGAAAACCCCCCTGACGTCGGTTCAAGGTTTTGCCCAGGCGCTGCTGGACGGGACAGCGGACGATCCCGATGCCCGTGTCCGTGCAGCTCAGGTCATCTATGAGGAAGCGGAGAGAATGCGCCGGCTGGTCCACGAACTACTGGAACTCGCCAAGCTCGAATCGGGACAGATCAAATTCGCCGAGGAACCGGTCGATCTGGGGCCGCTGCTGGCGGATGCGGTGGATCGGCTCATCCCCCTGGCCGAGACACGGGATGTCACTGTGGAGCTCCGAGCGCCGGCTTCGCTGCCCCTCGTGCGAGGGGACGAAGGCCGGCTGTCCCAGGTATTCAACAACCTGCTGGACAACGCCCTGGCCCACACCCCAACTGGCGGCTCCATCCAGGTCGTGGCTGCTCCGACTTCCGAGGAGACGCTGGAGATTGTGGTATCCGACACCGGCAGCGGGATTCCCGCCGAAGACCTGCCCCGCGTCTTCGAGCGGTTCTATCAGGCTGACAAGGCCCGGGCCGGCCAGCGGGGGACCGGGTTGGGGCTGGCCATCGTCCAGGAGGTCGTCACAGCTCACAGCGGGCACGTTTCTGCCTCCAGTCAGCCTGGCCAGGGCACTCGCATCACCGTGACCTTGCCCCTCGATCGCGGCTAGACAACACAACGGCGGATTGAGAATACAACGGAAAGGATCGTGTGCGATCCGTTGTATTCCCCATCCGCTGTTGTGCTTCGGCGCGGTTCTTTCATCTGAAGAAGCAATGCGATTCTGGAGATTGTGCGGGTGGGGCGTTGGCGGATCGCCGGCCAAGCGTGCACGACATGAACGATTCAAAGTTGTCGTCTTCTTGTCAATCTGTTGCGAAATCGAGTAAAATGATGAAGAGAGGAGAGGACGAAATGAATCTACTTCTGCAGCGTATATCTGTTGATCCGAATGTCTGCTTCGGCAAGCCCGTGATTCGTGGTACCCGGATATGGGTGTCACTGCTTCTCGACTTTCTCGCCAGTGGGATGAGTGTTGAGGAGATTCTTGAAGAGTATCCTCAACTCAGTGAGGAAGATATTCGGGCCGCCATAGCCTATGGCGCGGAGATGTCCCGGGAGCGCTACGTAGAGGTTCCAGTCGAGGCTGTCGGATGAACTTCAAGCTCGATGTGAACTTCCCCTCCAAACTTGTGAAGCGATATGTTATGCCCAGAGTCGTAGCGCGTGTGGCGCTGGCAGGTGTGGTTCTCCTGCTGTCTGGTCTTGTTGCCAGCTTCGATGCGCCGCCGCCGGCCATCGCCCAGCCCGCAGCCAACGACCGGCTGGGCATCTGCCACGTCAATCTGATGGCGCTGGACACAACAGATGAGATACTCGATGAGCGGTACCAGCGGGCGGTAGAGGCCGGCGCCGGCTGGACCCGCTACGAGGTTCGCTGGGACGAGATCGAAAGCAGCGCCGGCTTCGACTATTCCAAACAGGACAGCATCGTGCGCCGCGACGTTGCGAACGGCCTGAAGATCGACGCGATTTTCAACGCCACGCCGGCCTCCTACGCGACCAGCGGCCTTGCCTGGGTGCCCGGCCCTCGAGTCGGCCAGCGCACGTTCACCTCGGCGCAACTGGCCGGCCTGGCCGCTGCCACATCCGCACCGGCCAACCTCTACGAACCGATCTTCGCCGATGGGACCGACACGCCGGCGCCGGGCAAGGCGATCAATCCTGACAACTACTGGGCGCGCTTCGTCCGCAAGACGGTTGAGCGCTACATGCCCGGCGGGACGCTGGCCACCGACGAGGGCTGGCCGGACGGGGCCGGCATCCGGCTGTGGGAAATCTGGAACGAACCGGATCGAGCCTTCTGGACGGGCACCGTGGAGGATTACTACCGGCTGCTGAAAGTAGCCTACCTGGTCATCGAATCCACAGACCAGGAAGCGACGGTCATGTTGGCCGGCCTGGCCCACTGGCCAGACCCCAACTGGCCGCCCAGCGTGGACTGGTTCCCCAACTTCCTCAACACCGTCGCGTCGGACCCTTTGCCGGCCATGCGCGACGCCTATAACCAGTACTTCGACGCGGCGGCCTGGCACTGGTATAGCAATCCCCGTCATCTGTACGAGAAAACGGTCGAAATGCGATCTCTCATGGCTGACTACGGGATCACTGGCAAATCGATCTGGGTCAACGAAAGCGGTGTGTCGATTTGGGATGAATATCCAGGTCCCACCGAGGATCCTGACAGCCCGGGGCGCGCAACGACGGAGGAACAGGCGGCCTGGGTGTTGCAGGGCTTCGCCGAAGGATTCGCGGCCGATGTGGAGCGCATCTTTTTCTTCCAACTGTACGATGACTGCGGCAATGGGCCATTCTCCTGGGATGCCTATGGCCTGATTCGCAATCCCGAAGGATCGGCCGGCGAGGGTGTGTGCGCCCCCCATCCCGACAGTCCGGGCGTCCCCAGGCCGGCCTACACCGCCTACCAGGTGGCTGCTCAGGAATTCCGCGATGTGGAGCCGACCTGGCGCTACCACGACTACGCCAGCGGCCTGGGGCGAGTGGCCCTGTTCCGCCCGCCGGACGAGCGGGTGCTCGTGATGTGGAACTGGTCCTTCGCGGACAAGACGTTCAACATCATCGCCACCGGCGCGTCGGGTGAGTTGATCGACGTGGCCGGCGCGAGCCAGGCGGTGACGCCGACGGGCGGCAGTTACGCGATCCCCCTGCCGGCGGCCACCAACGACAACTGGGACCAGGCCGGCGCGATGATCGGCGGACAACCGTACATCCTTGTCGAGACCGACACGCTGACGCCCACGGCGCGGGTGGATCCGCTGCCGGAGGCCAGTTCACCAACATTCCAGGTCGCCTGGGACTTGCAGGACTGGGGGACGGGCGTCGCGGCCTACGAAATCTGGTACAGCGATGGCGAGCCGGCTTCCCCCGCCGATTGGCAACTCCTGACAGAAGACACGGCGGTGAGCCCCGTCAAGGCGCGGCTGCAAGACAGCGTGAGTTTCGCCGGCCAGGCGGGTCACACCTACTACTTCGCGGCGCGGGCGCAGGATCGGGCCGGCAACTGGTCGGCACTGGGCGAGCCGCAGGCGTGGACCACCATCATGGAGAACGGCGTCGTCGCCGGCCGCGTGTTCGACATCCGGCAACAGCCCGTGGCCTCGGCGACGGTGGAGGTGGTGTTGGAGGCCGGCGTCGTGGCCACCGGCACCACCGACGTCGATGGGCAATTCGTCGTGCAGGATGTGCCCTTCGGCCAGGAGTACGGCGTATCCGCGACGGCCGAGGGATACGGCAGTTGGCCGACGGTGTGGAAAGTGACGCCGACGTCCACGGCCACGCCCGGCGTGGAGTTGGACCTGCCGCCGTACTTCAACGCGCTGGTCAACGGCGGGTTTGAGGATGGGTATCTGGCCGGCTGGGTGCGCGGCGGCAACACGCTGCCGCTCCGCAGCAACTTCGGCCGGACAGGCGCGGACAGGGATCGGCCCAAGGCGGCGCTGCTGGGCTTCCGCAGCGATGGCGCTGCGCCGGGGGATTCGACGCTCAGCCAGATGGTGGATGTGTCGGGGGAGTCGCCGGCGCTGGGTTTCTGGTACCGCGTGTACCAGACGAGCAAGGTCGGTGAGCCGCCGCCCAATCTCTTCCAGGTGCTGCTGGCGACGGGCGAAGGTGGCGACCCGCGTGTGCT
>JBHHTZ010000255.1:0-5885 GCA_046753605.1 Anaerolineae bacterium | reverse complement strand
CCCGACCGGACCTACTTGCCAGCCCTCATGCTGCGCCCTGAGGCGGGACCGAATCCCAACCCAGGGTCTCCATCACTAACCCCGGCGCCCCCCATGCCCACGGCCACGTCACAGGCTTACCCTGACCCCCCCGCAACATCGACGGTCACGCCGACTTCCATAACTGCAGGGCCAGATACGCCTACACCCAGCCCAACACGTACGCCGACGCGAACTGCAACACCGACGCGCACACCAACGCGAACCGCAACACCGACGCGCACACCGACGCGAACTGCAACACCGACGCGCACACCAACGCGAACCGCAACAGCCACGCCTACGCCGGAAGCATGTGATACCCTGGAGCCTAACGATACCCCCGCGCAAGCAGTCCCGCTCGCGCCGAATGGCTCTCCCCAGGTGCATAGTTTTCACACACCAGGCGATGTAGACTACTTCAAGTTCGTAGCAGTTGATGGCCGTGCCTATACCATTCAGACCTTGATCCTGGGAGGAAGTGTTGCAGACACGGTCCTGCGCCTGTATGAATACCATCCCGACAGGGATCGCTATGAGATCATTGCTTACAACGATGATGACCCAGACCACTTTCCTGCTTCGCGCATCGACTGGGTCTATTGGCCGCAAGCTGGAGTGGATACGACACATTACATACAGGTTAGCAACCGTGACCCGGAGCGGGGAGGGTGCGGTGACATGGTATACACCATCAGCCTCACCGACGCGCCGGCGCCCCCTACTGCCACCGCTACCCCGACTGCCACGCTTACGCCCAGCCGCACGCCTGTGCCAACGCGGACCACAAAGCCGACTCGCACACCAACGCCGACCCGGACACCGACCCCGAGTGCAACACCCATCCCCGAATCGTGCGGCATCTTGGAGCCCAACGATGCACCGGAGGAGGCGATTCCAATCACACCAGATGGCAACCCACAGTCACAAAACTTCCACATCCCGGGCGACGTGGACTACTTCAAGTTCGTAGCAGTCGATGGCCGCACCTACGCCATCCAGACGTCCAATTTGGGCGAGACGACAGACACCGTCCTGCGCCTGTATGAGTACCACCCTGACAGAGATCGCTACGAGCTCATCGCCTACAACGACGATGACCCCAGCCGCTTCCCGGCCTCGCGCATCGACTGGGCATTCGCAGCTCAGGACGGCGTGGATACTACTCACTACGTTAAGGTGACAAACCGCAACCCCGAGCGGGGTGGGTGCGATATGACCTATCAACTCTCTGTCCTCAATCAGGGGGCAACCTCTACCCCTACCCCATCGCCCACAGCTACCTACACGGCTACCCCATCGTCCACGGCTACCCGCACGCCGACCGCTACCCGCACGCCGACAGTCACTCACACACCAACAGCCACGCACACGGCGAGTCCGACGCCTACACCGACGCCGTCGCTGACAGCCACGCCAACAGCGACTATGCCACCCATCGAGATCGAAGTGACGCCGGCCAGCGACGCCGTGGGCTGGGTCACCAGCGCCTGGGCTGAAGGCAATTTCTTCGGCGATGATGATATGTACACCGGCTTCCGCCAGGGTGTGATCCATCACGGGGCTATTCAATTTGATCTTTCGGTCGTGCCGGCTGGCTCCCGCATTTTGGCAGCCGAGATGGAACTGACGGGTAAAATCGGAGACTTCCTGGGAGCAACCGGGGAATGGCGGCTCCGCCTGCTGGATTCCGCAGTGGATGCTGGATGGGCCGATCACGGATATACAGCCGTCCACGATGCATCACCGCTGGGCGATGCCATCCCTCCGGTGCTCTACCCAGCCGGCCTGGGGACCGATATCGTGAATGCTTTCACCTTCAACGCTGACCATCTAGCCTACCTGGAGCAGCGCCTGGCGACCACCGGCCGGGTCTCCTTCCGCCTGGACGGACCGCAGTCGGGCGACGACAGTCTCTTCAGTTGGTGCAGTGGCTATAGCAATGGCGCCAACCCGCCAGGCCCCATGCCCGTTCTGCGCCTGATGGTATCCAGCCCGTAAGATAACTCTCTTGATACGACACTCTGTGGAGATGCAAAGATGAACTGGTGGGGGCGGTGGGTTCGCTTGGGCCTCACAACCGTCGTGGTTGCAATTACTATCGTGCTCAACATCTGGATCAGCACAGACCCGGCAGAGGGAGGAGCAGGCCGCGAGTCACGAGTCACAAATGGGGAGAGGCAAGTCTTTCAACAGTTCAACCTGGCTGAGGTCACGACCGCGACGGCCACGAGCACGGCCACGCCGGCCTGCTCCGACGCCTACGAGCCGGACAACACGCCATCCAACGCCCACACCGTTGACGTCAATGGCATGGCCGAGACACATAAGTTTGACCCCCCTGGCGACGCGGACTACATCAAGTTCTTCGCCCGGCCGGGTTACATCTACACCATCCAGACCAGCAACCTGAGCGGCGAGACAGACACCGTTCTGTACTTATACCATACAGATGGGACCACCTTGCTCTTCCAGAACGACAACTGCCTGGACCCGGGGTGCCAGGCCCATGCATCGCTCATCAGCTTCAGTCCAGGGGAAGCCGGCGACTACTACGCCAGGGTAGAAGAAAAGCTTAGCCGGGGAGGATGTGACTGGACATACGACATCTCTGTGACAGAGGCCACCATTTTGACCCCCACGTACACGGCCACGTTCACCAGTACCCCTTCGCCCACCAGCACGCCGACGTCCACCCCTACCCTGACACCCACATCGACGACCACCCCTACGGCCACCCCTACGGCCACGGTAACGCTAACGCCAACCGGCACAGCAACGGGCATACCCACGCCGACCCTCACGCCCACTGCCACATCGACGCCGTGCTCCGACAGCTACGAACCAGATGACACCCACCTCGAGGCGAAAGCCATCGTGCCGGGAGATCCGCCACAGCACCGCTCCTTCCACACGGCAAATGACCTCGACTTTATCAAGCTGGCCACTATGACAAATTATATCTACACTATTCGAACCCTGAACCTGGAAGGGGCAACAGATACAATACTCACTATTCTGGATACAGACGGGACGACCGCCCTGATGATGAACGATGACGATCCGGAAAATCCGCCGGCCTCGCGCATCGTCTGGCAGGCTCCCGCCACAGGCACGTACTTCATCCGCGTCAGCAATTTCCTTTACCTTGGGAACTGCGATGCGAAGTACGACCTCCAGGTCGAGACGACAGGGCCGATCACCGGACCGACGCCCACCCCCAGCCTTACGGCAACGATCACCCTCACCCCGACCCCGACGAACACAGCTACGCCCACGGCGACGCCGACGCAAACGAGCACAGCCACCACGACGGTCACGCCCACACCGACCCCAACACAGACGAGCACAGCCACGCCCACGGTAACGAGCAGCCCCACGGTGACGAGCACGGCCACCGACACGCCTACCGCGACAGTGACCGCCACACCCATAGCCAGCTTCACCAAACTCATGGTCATACCGGCCACGGATAACGTGGGTATCGGCAACACGCGAGTCATTGAGGTTCGTCTGGAAGATGTTATCAACCTATACCAGGTGGATTTCAGCTTGCAGTTCGACGCCAGTTTGTTGGAGATTGTGGACGTCGATGCCGGCCAGCCCGGAGTTCAGGTTGAGCCAGGCGGCTTTCCCGACCCGGCAGAAGGGGCCATCATCACAAACACGGTCAACAACACCACGGGCGCCATCGATTTCAACGTCGCCCTTCAGTCGCCGGCTGCGCCAATTTTCGGCAACGGTGTGGTTGCTCGCATCACCTTCCGGGGGCTGGCGGTGGGTACAAGCAATTTATTGTTCACCAAAGCTTTGCTACGCGATCCATCCGACAACTTTATCGACGTCACGCATGTAGATGGCAGCCTATCCGTCCAATCGTCATCAGAAACAAGCACCCCCACGCCGACCCCAACATCCAGCCTGATTCCCACAGGCACACCGACTCCGACGCCCACCATCACCACTACGCCGCCCGCATGCGCCGACATCTACGAGCCTGATGATTCATGGACACAGGCCCATCTGCTGAAGGCCAATATCGGCCCACAAATCCGCAACTTCCACGCCCCGGGTGATGTTGACTACGTGAAATTCGGGGCCAAGGCCGGGTTCTCGTACACCATTCGCACGGTGGACCTGGCCCCTGGCACCGATACCGTCGTCGAACTCTACAACACCGACGGAGTGACACTTCTGACTCGCAACGACGACGACCCGGACAGCGCTCCCGCCTCGCGCATCGACTGGCAATTCGACCACGATGGCACCTACTTTGTCCGGGTCGAGCAATTTAATCCACAAATGGGAGACTGTAGTCTCACTTATGGGCTGCAACTCACATCTACGCTGCCCCCGATCACGGCAACGCCCACGCCTACTGTCACCCCGGTCACCACACCGCAAGCGGCCCGGATCGTGGTTTCACCTCCCTTCACCGATCTGGCTGTAGGCTACACCACCACCATTGACCTGCGGATCGAAGACGCCACTCAACTCTACCGGGTGAGCATGAGCATGAGCTTCGACCCCGGTGTCTTGCAGGTTGAGGACGCCATGCCGGGGCAACCCGGCGTACAGATCGCCCCCGGAACTTTTCCCGATCCGGCTCAGAGTATCGTGCACGTCAACATAGTCGATAACATCAGCGGGCTGATCGACTACCAGATCGAACTCACACCACCCGCACCGCCGGCTAACGGAAATGGCCTCCTGGCACGCATCACTTTCCAGGCCCTGACAACCGGGAGCAGTGATCTCCGTTTCACCAGCGTGCAACTCCATGATTCAGAGGGGCGCTTGCTGGAATCAATTCCGGTGGGGGGCGCTGTGGTGATCGGCGCAGCACCTACGAGCACTCCCACCCCGGACGGCACGTCCTGTTTCGACGCCTACGAGCCAGATGACATTCTGTCCGAGTCGAAAGTCATCCGTCCTAATGAACTTCCCCAACATCATAACCTGCACGTGGCCGGTGACATGGACTACGTCAAGCTGGCGGCCACGGACGAAGACACTTACACCATCCAAACCTTGAACCTGGCGCCCAACACGGATACTGTGCTGATGCTCTATGATACGGACGGCGTGACCGTCCTGGCGCGAAACGACGACAACCCTGACGCCGCGCCGGCTTCCCGCATCACGTGGCGTTTCGCCCATCCGGGGACGTACTTCCTGGCAGTCGAGGGCTTTAATCCAAACCTGGGCAGTTGCCTCCTGACATACGACCTTCAGGCTACCAGGGAGTCATATATCGACCCTCCACAGAGGAGCTACGTTTTTCTCCCCATGATCGCGAAGAACCATTCCGGCGGACTCATTACAGTACAGACTGTACCTCAGGTTCAGAGTATCGAGCAAGGTCAAACAGCCAACGTGGACATCAACATTACAGGAGTGAACAGTCTCTATACCGCTGAGATATGGTTGCGATTTGATCCGCAGATATTGGCCGTCCGGGATGCCATGTCGGCAGAGCCGGGTGTCCAGATCGAGCCGGGCCCGTTCCCCAACCCCGCTCATGGCACTATCGCTGTGAACGATGCAGACAATCGGCAGGGTGAAATCCATTACGCCGTTTTGCTCTCCGGTCCGGCGCCACCCGCTACAGGAAGAGGAAAGTTGGCTCGGGTGACCGTTGAGGGGCTGGCCATTGGTGCCAGCCCCCTTCTAATCCAGGAGGCAAGGTTGTTTGATCCTGCGGGCAGGCGATTGCCGGCTGTGGTGGCTGGCGCTACGGTTGTCGTCGAGCCCCCGGCCCCGGCCACATCCTCGCCTACTGCGACGGCTACGTTCACGCCGTCACCAACCAACACATCGACACCGTTGCCATCACCGACCTCGTCGCCAACGGCGACCCAGCCACC
>JBHHTZ010000254.1:0-5896 GCA_046753605.1 Anaerolineae bacterium | reverse complement strand
CCCAGCACCTCGCGGAAGGGCAGGTAGGGGTCGCCGATGCCGGTCTGGGCGTTGCAGTCGCCAATGGCGACAATGTGCTCTGCTGCGAAGGACGCAGTGGAAAAGCGGGCCTGGCTCCGACAGTATTCGCAGCAGCCGCGAGCGCGCTCGAATACGGCACGTCTTTGGGCAGATCTTACGCGGTGCTCAGTCACGGTATGACTCGTTCAATCCCAGGTCAGTCATCAGTTCGGAGACTGTTACTCCTCGTTTCTTCGCCAAGTCAACTAGTGCTTGAGCACGAGCTACATCCTGACGCTCAACCTTCTGGACGAAGGCTAACAGCTCTGCATGCTCCGCTGACGTCAACGTTCCTTCACGGCTTCTCTCCCTCAGTTCGTCTAGCCGGCGTTGAGCATCCTCCGGCAACGTACCAGCAATGGCGCTCAGCAAAGCCTGTTCCTCATCGTCCACCAGCAGGGGCAACCCTCGACGTGCCTGGAGCGCAATCACCCGCCGAGTAAACTCGGTCAACTCCTCGGACGGCAACTGCTCAACAGCACGAATCAAATGGTCAATGGTCAATTCAGCCATGGAATCTGAGTTCCGCCGCATATCCAACCCGATGTTAACTATACTCTGATCGCTCTGTCCATCCAATCAAGGATGATCACTCTCTACTGCGGCGACACACGCCGGCTCAGCCTTACATTCCTGTGAACTTCGCCGGCCTCTTCTCCAGGAAAGCCGCCACGCCCTCATGGTGATCCTCTGTGGCGCGGGCGAGCTCCTGGAGTTCGCCTTCGTAGTCCAGCGCCTCTTCGATGTCCACGAGCCAGGATCGGTTCAGGGCACGCTTAGCCAGTCCAATGACTCTCGTGGGTCCCTGCGCCAGTTGGCAAGCTAGCTCCATGGCAGCATCCATCAACTCATCATGCGGTACGACGCGGTTCACCAGCCCGATACGTTCAGCCTCTTCGGCGGTGACACGCCGGCCCGTGAACGCCAACTCCATGGCGCGGGACATACCCACCAGCCGTGGCAGAAAGAACGTCGAGCCCGAGTCGGGTATCAGGCCCACGTTCACGAAGGATTGAATGAAACTGGCATTCTCCGAAGCGATCCGCAGGTCGCAGGCCAGCGCCAGACTGGCGCCGGCGCCGGCTGCCACCCCATTGATCGCGCCGATCACCGGCTTCTCCATGCGCCGGATGCGGCGGATAATGGGGTGGTAGGTCTGCTCCAGGTACTCGGCCGAGACGCCGGCCTGGCCGGCCGCCTCCCGTTGGCGCATCTCGGTCAGGTCCTGGCCAGCAGAGAAGCCCCGCCCAGTGCCTGTGATCACCACAGCGCGCACGGTCGCGTCGCCCTCGGCCTGTTCCAGGACGTCATTCAGTTGAATCAGCATGGCTGCCGTCAGGGCATTCAGCCTGTCGGGGCGGTTCAGGGCAATCAGCGCCACGCCGTCAAGCACCTGGTAAACCACCTGCCCGGTATTTCCACCCTCCTGATATTCAGTCATGACCAATCCTCTCGCAACATCGTCTGTTGGCCGATTCCCCCCGGTATTGCCCGGCTATGAACCAAGCAACCAATAGTTTAGGGGTCATCATCGAAAAGTCAAGGCGCGGGCCAATTGAACGCCGGCCCAAGGCATGGTATAATCGCTGTACAAGTGGAACACACAAGACGAGAACCAGGAGCATCGACGGTGAATAACGACAATCAAGACTGGCAACCGACGGCTGCCGGCGAGCAGCCACCTGACGAGCAACCCGAACCGCAGCGCCGGCGACTGAGCCTGGCCCGCGTGCTGGTCAACCTGATCCTGATCTTCATCGCAGCCGGCATACTGTTCGCCTGTGTTGCGACGGTGGGCGTGGCCCGCCAGGGGCAGCAGTTCTTCGACAATGTGACCAACCTGTTCGCCATTCCCACGCCCGGCCCGACGGCCACCCCGAAGATCGACATCGGTCCCATCGTGTTGCACCAGATTCAGGGCCTCAGCGAACTTGCCACAACGCGATTCGGCATGCAGACGGTGGTAACAGCCAGCAAGGGTCGCAACCTGGGGCCGTTCCAGTTCGACACCCGGCTGCTGTACGTGGCCTACGGCGAGGTGCGCGCGGGCATCGACCTGAGCCTGCTGGGGCCGGCCGATGTCGTGGTGAGAGATGATCGCAGCGTGACGGTCACACTACCGCCACCGCAGATTCTGGACTCGAAGCTGGACGTGGATCGGTCCTACGTCTACGATTTTCAGCAGGGAATTCTCTCCCCCCAGGCACCCGAACTTCAGACAGAGGCCGAGCGACAGGCGCTGGGCCAGATCGTCGCCGGCGCCTGCCAGAGCGACATTTTGGGCCAGGCGAACCAGCGAGCAGAACTAGCCATCACCAAGCTGCTGGGCGTGATGAACTTCGAGGAGATCACAGTGAAGATGCAAATGCCGAACGAGGCCGTAAATCCGTGCGCCGGCAGCATCGGGAATGCGCCAGCGGGGATTCCGGCGCCGGCCACGCTCCAGCCAGGAGGGTAGTACTTCCCACCTGGCGCCTGGCGAATGAATTCGCGGCAACCCTTCGACAGGCTCAGGACGTCGCCCTTGCGAAACCGGCCTACGCCAGTTGGATTTCGAGTCGCCGTAGGGCGACTTCGCAATGGTAGGCGCGGTTTCAACCGCCGGCTCCCATTTTCAGCGCATTACCGGCGACAGATACAACGTCTGGGACCGCCGGCCGAACAGCCGGCCCTTGTCCACACTCATGGCCACATTGCCGGCGACATCCACCGCCTGGACGATGTAGTCCAGGGTGTCGGGCGCGAAGAAGGGCATCAGGACCTGCCACGAGAAGCCCTCGACGAGCTGAAGCTCTGCCGCCTGCCACGTACCGTCGCCGGTCGTGTAGGTGACAACCACCCGCTCCACACCACTGGGGTCTGTTACATCCACCCAGAACTCCACGCCCAGCGCCGTGTTCTCGTAGCGCACCTGCCAGATGGTGGGCGGCGCCCAATCGGGCGACGTGGAGTAGTAGAGGTCGTATGTCAGCGAATCGTAGCGCCGCTCCACGCCGTAGGTCAGGCCCGACGAGGTGTGATCGTTCTTGAACTGGCCGGGGATCACGACCAGGCGCTCTGACATACGATCGGCTGTCTGCAAGCGGTTGATGGTGTGGAGGCGGGCCGGCGTCCAGATGTGGAAGGGGAAACCCGGCTCGGTCAGCGTGGTATCGGTCAGCGGGCGCGTGATGACCGGGTCGAAGTCGTGCAATGCGGTGTAGGTGGCGGCCGTCCACAGCGCGCCATGGGCTTCAAGCTCCGGCTCCTGGATGCCCCAGGCGAAGCGGGGCTGGACGGGCCGGCCCGGCCGGCTGAGGGTACCGTCGTCGGCTGACAGGTAGGAGCCGGCTGGCGTCTCTACCCGCTGGAATCTCGGCTCCAGGTGCAGCGTGCGCTTGTAGAGATCGCTCCCCACCGTCTCCATCGCCTCCTCTGTCACCTGCCGTGGGTCGCCCGATGGGGCAGCCAGGTCGGGGACAACGACGCGCAGAGATGGGATGCCAAACAGCGTCGCCTCGACCAGTGCCTTTTCGTGATACAGCCCGAAGCTGGCCGGCCCCGCCCCATTGAAAAACCGCTGCTTGGCCCGCACCAACGCCATTCCCACGGTGACACCCGGCGTGCGGGCAATTTCCTGCACGAAATAGGTCAGGACCTGCTCCGAGAAGTCATCAGACCAGGCGACACCGTAGCCGTAGCCGGTGTTCAGCAGGCTGGAGACCCCCCATCCGGTCAGCGCCTGACTGAAGTCAAGTTGATCGACAGCGCTGGCCCAGCGGTCCGGCACGTTCAGGCCGGCATGAGAACCCATTGACAGGAAGATAGACTGCCTCAGCTCACCACCCACCTCCGCGACGGCTTCGGCGGTCAGCGGGCCACCGCTCTGATCCGGGGACGTGGCCTGGTTGTGCGAGAAGCGCGCGTTGGCCACACACACGTCGTGGTGCGTATTCAGCAGACTGTCGCGCAAGTCTGAGCCGGTCCAGTCGGTGGCAATCATGCTCTCGACGCTGATGCCGGCGTTGCGCAGGATGTCCGCGATCTGGGCGGAGCTATCAGATGAGAAATCGTAGCCCACGATCAGTCCGGTGTCCAGCGCCAGGCGGCCGTCCATCTCCAGGAAGGTCTCGACGGCATCGATGATTTCGCGCGGCGACTCCACCAGCCGGCCCACGGGACGGTCGGGTATGAAGAGCCGGCGACCCCGCCACGCCAGCGGTTCGTCGTCCACGTAGAAGTCATCAGTCAGAATGTACCCCTGCTCCAACGCGCTGTAGAACGGGGAATCCGGGTTAGCATCCACCTGGGTCAGGTATTCTGACTCATTGGCAATGTTCACTTCATCGGGAACGCGACGGAACGGAATGAGGTCATCATTGCCCACAATCAACACCTGCTCAATGCTGGGATACACGTCGCGAATCTCATCGATGTACAGCTTGATGGCGTCAGTGACCTGGTTCGCAGTATCGGGGTTGCAGGCATCATTGTCCCAGGCAGCGTACGCAGCCGCCACCTCGGGGTTGTTCTCGACCGGCTCGATCATGCCATTCACGACGGGATCATCCGCCAGACGCCTGAGGGCCGCCAGCAAGTCCTCGGTCGAGCCGGGTCCGCCGAAGTAGGATTCCATGCGCCGCTTGTTCATCAGGATCAGTGTTTGAGGTGTGTCACTCGACGTCCAGCGCGCAACGATCACACCTGGCGGGTGAGGCGGCTCGACCGTGCAGTGCCGGCTGTCCGCCGGGGGATCGATTTCGATTTGCAGGGTGTAGGGGCGCGGCAACTCGGAGAGCGGGTTCATTTGCCCACGAGCCTTCAATTCGACTTGCCTCGCCCCTGCCGGTCCTGCATCTCCTGAATGCGCGCCGTTGTACCCCTTTACCAGGATGTAATACCAGCCTGGTTGGTGGAAGACATTCGCCGCCACCATCTCCGACGTCAGTCCAGGCTGGGCGGAAATGTCGCGTACCGCGCGTGCATCCTGAAGTAGGCCAATATCACCAAGTTCCGCAGGCGCTTGAAGCCGGCCTGTCCCATTCAAGTCGCCAAAGTCGGCTAAATCTCGGATGTCTGTGAGGCTCTCGGCCATGCCGGCCGGGTCCCTCAGCAGCACCAGATCGTAGTCGGCCGGCGGGTTGGGCATGGCGATTCGCAGCGCGGAGCGAGGCTGGTCAACGTAGACCTTGAACCAGTCCAGGTCGCGTTCATGGCTGATGTACGACTGGTGGACGCCCGGCTCAAGCGGCGCGGCCTGGGTCCAGTAATCGTTCGGTTCATCGGTGTCGGTGCGACCGCCAGGCGGCGGTGTGGGCGTTGGCGGGAGATGGCCGGCGGTTGGGGTGGGGCCGGCAGTGCGCGTGGGCGACGGCGTGTGCGTTGGTCCCCGGGTCGCCGACGGCGACGGGCTGGGTGATGCCGTCGGTGGCGTTGTCGGCGTGAAGGTGGCGGTTGGCGATGGCGTGACCGTTCGGGATGGCGTGGGACTGGGCGTCCGCGACGAGGTTGGCGTGATGGTGGGGGTGGATGTCGGGCTGGAGGTCCATGTGGCTGTGGCCGTGGGCGTTGCGCTCGGTGACGGCGTGAGCGTCCAGGTGGCCGTGGCCGGCGGCGTCACCGTAACCTCCCCGATGGTGAGTTGTCGGGAGTTGCTGCGGACAATCACGCGGCCCAGGTTGTCTAGCGCTTCCACCTTCCACTGATAGGCACCGTCGCCGTAGGTCGCCCGCCCTTCCTCGCCGGAGTAGGACGACGCTGGCACATTCCACTGCCCGGCGAATGAATTCGCGGCAACCCTTGCGAAGTCGCCCTTCGGCGACTGAAACCCAATCCGCGCAGGCGGATTTCGCAAGGG
>JBHHTZ010000253.1:0-5902 GCA_046753605.1 Anaerolineae bacterium | reverse complement strand
CTGCCAGGGTGTCGTGGCCGTCGCTGGCGTCGGTGTGCATCTGCAAGTCGCCACGCACATCGCCGATCTCAATGAGGTGGGGAAGCCGGCCCTGCTTCGCGGCTGCGAATTCGCCCTGCGCCTCGCGAAGTTCGGGCGGGATCCACGGCAGCCCCAGCGTGCCATACACCTCTTCCTCGGTTTCGCAGCGGATCAATGAGCCGTCCTCTTGCTTGAAGCCGTGCTCGCTGAAGCTGAGCCCCTGGCTCAGCGCCAGCTCGCGCAGCTCGATGTTGTGCCGTTTTGAGCCGGTGAAGTGCTGGAGGAGGGAGCCGTATTCCTCGCGCGGCAGGACGTAGAGATCGACCTGCAGGCCGTTGTGCAGGATGACCGACGCCTTGGTGTCGCCATGGGACTGCACGCGGGCAATCTCCGGCAGCTCGACGAAGTAGTCGGTCACGGCCTGTGGGTTGTCGGAGGCGGCCAGCAGGTCGATGTCGCCGACGGTGGGCCGGAGCCGGCGCAGACTGCCAGCAGCGTCGGCATGTTGCACGGCCGGGCATTCGCCCAGGCTGGCCAGCAGCCGTTCGGCCACGGGCAGGGCATCGCCCAGGAGGACGCGCGCCGGCTGGGCCTGCCGCGCCCGCAGCCGCTGGATGCCTTCCAGGATGGTCTGCTCCATTTTGGGGCCGAGTCCCTTCAGCTTGCGCAACTCGCCTGTCTCGGCGGCCATTTCCACCTGGTCGATGGTTTCCAGGCCCAGGGACTCCCAGATCAGCCTGGCTGTCCTGGGACCGACGTCGGGTATGCTCAGCAGCGCGGTGACGGCGGTCGGAATCTCCTGGCGCAGCCGGCGGTGTTGGGTCAACTGACCGGATTCCAGAATCTCCACGATCTTCTTGGCGATGGCCTCGCCCACGCCGGGAATCTCCTCCAGCGTTCCCTCGGCCGCAATGTCGGCCATGCTGCGCACATGGCCGGCGATCTGATCGGCCGCCTTGCGAAACGCCCGCACGCGGAATCGATTCTCGCCCTTCACTTCCAGCATGTCGGCCAGTTCGTAGAAAATTTGTGCGATTTCCTGGTTGGTCATGGGGCTTCCTCAGTAGAGAATGTCGACTGGTGCGAATGACGTCTTGCGTCTTACGTATTGCGTATTGCGTACTGCGTATTGCGTTCTTCCCTGGCCCCACAATGCAATCCTTACGCAATACGTAGTACGCAGTACGCAATACAATTGTATCACATCACAGCCAGTGGCGAAAGAACCCGCCGAACCATCCCTATCCAATCTCCAATCTCCAATCTCCAATCTCCATTCCCTCCAGCCGGCGTTTGTCAGATACCCCCATCAGTAGTAAAATATCCACTTGGGGTCAACAAGGAGGCGCTTTGAGTTATCCGTCTGAAAACGAGCTGGGGTGGATACGCTCCCTGGTCGGGCGAGCTGGCGCCGGCGTGCGAAGTTGGCGGTTTTGGCTTGGCTTCGGGATCAGCGCGGTGTGCCTGGTCCTGGTTTTTCGCGGCGTCGATGTTCAGGAGTTGATCTCGGCGCTCCGGGCGGCCGACTATGTGTGGCTGGCGCCGGCTGCCGGCCTTTTCGTTGCCACCATGGTGGTGCGCACTGTTCGTTGGCGGGGCCTGTTCTTCCCGCAGACCGGGTTACACTTTGCCACCCTCTTCCACGTGCTTAACATAAGCTATTTGATCAACAACATTGTGCCGGCTCGGGCCGGCGACCTAGTGCGGGCCGGCCTGATCAGCACTCGCCAGCCGGTCAGTGCTTCGCGGGCGCTGGCGACCGTGGTCGTGGAGCGCGTGTTGGATGGCCTGACGCTGGTCGTTGTGCTTGCGTTCTTGCTGCCGTTGTTTCCGGTGCCGGAGTGGATCGCGCGCGTCGGGCAGGTGGCCGGCGCTTCGATGGCAGCGGTGGGCGTCGGGCTGGTGCTGCTTTCGACACAGCGGGCGCGGACGGTGCGCTGGTCCCATGCGGTTCTGGGGCGAGTGCCGCGCATTGATGGGCTGCGCTGGGCCGAGCGGGTTGGCGGGCTGGTGGATGGGTTGGGTGCGTTGCGGTCGCCGGCCGCGCTGGGGCAGGCCGGCGTCTGGTCGGTGGCTGTGTGGCTGCTTTCAGGCGCGGCCTACTACTTCGTTATGCAGGCGTTCCACCTGAATCTGCCGGTTACAGCCGGCATGTTTGTGTTGGCGGTGACGGCGCTGGTGTCGATCGTGCCGGCGACGCCAGGGTACGTGGGCGTTTTCGACTACACGGCGGTGCTGGCGCTTGCTGTCTTCGGCGTGGAGCGCAGCCTGGCCCTAAGTTGCGCGATTGTGCTGCACGCCGTGAGTTTCATCACGTTCAGCGGGATGGGTCTCATCTCGCTGGCGCGGGAAAGTCTGTCTTTCTCAGCGGTGATCGGCGAGCAGTCGCCGGTGATCGGTGAGCAGTCGCCAGTGATCAGTGAACAGTAATCAGTGATCAGTTACCAGTGATCGGTAATCAGTATCCAGATTTGTCCGCTGCATCCGATGTACTGATCACTGACCACTGATTACCGATTACTGGCAATCGGGGACCTGAATTCCATGAACCAGGAGTCAGAAGTGGAACCACGACGCGTCTTGATCACGGGCGGCGCCGGCTTTGTCGGCTGCAACCTGGCAGATCATTTCATCGAAAGAGGCCATCAGGTAACAATCTTCGATAATTTCTATCGGAAGGGGGTTCGACACAACGTGGCGTGGTTGCAGGAGCGTCACGGCGACGGCTTTCGGGTCGTGGAGGGTGACATTCGCAACTATGACGCCATCCGGCCGGCGGCGGAGGGAATCGAGGTGGTGTACCACGTGGCCGGCCAGACTGCCGTCACCACATCGGTCCTGGACCCTCGAGAAGACTTTGAGATTAACGCCTGGGGCAGTTTCAACGTTCTGGAAGCCGCTCGCGAGGCAGGTGACAACCCGGTGGTGATTTACACCTCCACCAACAAGGTCTACGGCGGGATGGAAGGTGTCCAGGTCGAGGGGCGAGAGGCGCGGTACGAGTACGTTGATCACCCGTTCGGCATCGACGAGCGCCAGCCGCTGGACTTCCATTCGCCCTACGGCTGTTCGAAGGGCACGGCCGATCAGTACGTTCGCGACTACGCGCGCATCTATGATCTGCCTACCGTCGTCTTTCGGATGGGGTCGATCTACGGCCCGCATCAGTTCGGTGTGGAGGATCAGGCCTGGGTGGCTTACTTCGTCATCGCGGCGGTGAAGGGCTGGCCCATCACCATCTACGGGGATGGGAAGCAGGTGCGGGACATCCTGTACGTCAGTGACCTGGTGCGGGCCTTCGAGCTGGCGACGGAACACATCGACGTGACAGCCGGCCAGATCTACAACATCGGCGGCGGTCCCGACAACACCGTGTCCATCTGGGCCGAGTTTGCCCCCATCCTCGGTGAGATTCTGGGCCGGCCGGTGGATGTGGCCGGCTACGACGACTGGCGCCCCGGCGACCAACTGGTGTACATCAGCGATATCCGCAAGGCTCAGCGCGACTTCGGGTGGCGGCCCCGGGTCGGCGTCGAGGAAGGGATCAGGCGAATCACCGAGTGGGTGTTGCAAAACCAGGAAATCTTCGAGCGATGAGAATTCTATTCGCTTTAACCTACTACCGCCCACACATCAGCGGCCTCACCATCTACGTGCAACGGCTGGCTGAGGCGTTGGCGGCCGGCGGGCACCACGTGACGGTGCTCACCTCCCACTACGACAAATCGCTTCCCTACGAGGAAGAGGTGAACGGCGTCCATGTGGTGCGGGTGCCGGTCCTCTTCCGCATCAGCAAGGGCGTGATCATGCCGACGTTCCCCAAACAGGCAATTGCGTTGCTTCGGGAGCACGATGTGGCGAGCATACATTTGCCTCAGTTTGAGGCGAGCCTCATGGCAGTGCTGGCCCGCTTTGTCGTGCGCCGGCCTGTGATTCTCACATACCACTGCGATTTGCGACTGCCGGAGGGGTGGTTCAACCGATTTGTGGATCAGGTTGTGTTTATCAGCAACTACATGGCCGGCCTCCTGGCGGATCGCATTGTGGCCTACACTCAGGACTACGCCGAACATTCGCGCTTCCTGTCGCGGTTTCTGCGCAAGATCGAAGTGATCCCGCCGCCGGTGGTCATTCCGCCGCCGGAAGCCGGTACACGGGCGGATTTTTTGAGTCACTTGAGCCTGGATGGCCGGCCCGTCGTCGGATTTGCGGCCCGGCTGGCCACGGAGAAGGGGGCCGAGTACCTGCTGGGAGCGCTGGAGCATCTGTTGCCCGAGTTGCCTGACCTGCACCTGTTGTTTGCCGGCGAGTACAAGAACGTGTTGGGCGAGGAGGCCTATTTCCGCCGGCTAGAGCCCATCATTGAACGCTATCGCGATCACATGACGTTCCTGGGCGTGCTAAATCCTCGGCAAATGGCCGATTTCTATGCCGCGTGCGATCTGCTGGTGCTGCCCAGCATTAACTCGACGGAGAGCTTCGGCCTGGTTCAGGTTGAAGCGATGCTGTGCGGCACCCCTGTAGTAGCCAGCAATTTGCCCGGCGTCCGTCAGCCGGTGCGCATGACGGGCATGGGCGAGATTGCGCCCATCCGCGATTCCGAGGCGCTGGCTGAGGCGATGCTGAAGGTGCTCACGCGGCCGGAGTCGTACTTGCGGCCGCGTGAGGAAATTGCCCGCATCTTCGACATGAATCGTACGTTGTCGGATTATGAGCGTCTGTTTGAGCGTGAGATTGAGCGAGTCCGAGAGGGAGGCCAGAGGAGCCAGCGAAGAACGGGAGCCAGGGAGCACGGGAGCGGTGGAGTACATGGGCAAGGAAACACGGAGGCTGAGGAACAGGAGTTCACCCCTGCCCCCTCTTCGACAGGCTCAGGGCAAGCTCTGCACTCCTGCACCCCTGCACAGTTCGAGAGTCACCTTGCCGAAGTGCCACCGCATCGGGTACTGTTGCGGTCAGTGGAAGCTGAGTTGATGGGCAGGGTGGCGTTGGAAGCGCCGGTGCTGGATGTGGGCTGCGGCGATGGACACTTTGCTGCTGTGGCGTACAACCAGCCCATCGACGTGGGGGTGGATCTGCCCAGGCCTGAGCTGAACGAGGCTCGAGCGCGCGGCGCGTATCGCCGCGTGGTGCCGGCCAGCGGAACGGCGTTGCCCTTCGCCGATGCCAGCTTCCGAACCGTGGTCAGCAACTCGGTGTTGGAGCACATTCCCGACCTGGATGACACGCTGTGCGAGATCAGCCGCGTGGTGGCACCGGGCGGCGCGTTCGCCTTCACGACGCCCAGTGAACACTTTGGCGATTTCTTGCTTGGCAGTGCGGCCATGCGCCGGCTGGGACTGCCGGCCATGGGCGAGGCGTACGCGCGCTGGTTTGACGGCATCTCGGATCACTTCCACCGACTCTCGCCGGCGGAGTGGGAGAAGAAGCTGGACGCAGTCGGTCTGGTTGTCCGGCATTGGCACTACTACTTCCCTGAAGAGGCGCACCATGTGTTCGATTTGAGCCACTATCTGGGCGCTCCGACGATTCTGTTCCGCAAGTCGACCGGTCGCTGGATTCCGCATCCAGCGCTCTACCGACCCATCGCCGGCTGGCTGCGGCGCTATTCCGAAACCGGCGGCGAAGCGATTGAGGCCGGCGCGTATCTGTTCTTCGTGTGTGAGAAACCTGCCGATGTCAACCGTACTTGAGGAAGATCGGTCCACCGGATTTCGGATTTCGGATTTCGGATTTCGGATTTCTACTTCGCAACCTGCAATCCGCAATGGACTTGCTTTGGTGGTCTCGATTGGGCTGGCGCTGCGTGGTCAGCAACTGCTCACCCACCGCGAGTATCCACTGGATGGTCCCATCTTCTACGCGGCCGCGATTGGGTTGT
>JBHHTZ010000252.1:0-5932 GCA_046753605.1 Anaerolineae bacterium | reverse complement strand
TAGTTGGTCAGCAGTGGCATAGGGTTCGCGCTCGCTTGTGGTTGACGCTTCCTATAGGACTATGTTACAATCGGACTGGCGATGCTACACAATCCCGATTATTGTCCGCCTCTGCTTAGTGATGCAAACGGGCTCGAAATCCTTTTGTTCCAAAAGTGAAGTATGATCATAGTCCCATAAGGAGTTCACTTCGTGAAAGCTTCCCTCTTCGTAACCTGTCTCGTCGATCTCTTCTTCCCCGAAGTCGGCGAAGCGACGGTGAAACTGCTGCGCGACCAGGGGGTGGAGGTCTCTTTTCCGCGCGGACAGACGTGCTGCGGCCAGCCGGCCTTCAACAGCGGCTACTGGGACGAGGCCCGGTCAGCCGCGCGCCATTTCCTCGACGTCTTCGAGAATGCGGACGGCTACATCGTCACCCCCTCGGGTTCGTGCGCCATGATGGTGAAGCAAGAGTACCCGCACCTGTTCGAGGAGGACCGAAAGACACGGGCGCGCGCGGTAGTCCTGGCCGATCGGGTGTACGAACTGTCCTCCTTCCTGGTCGATGTCCTGGGGGTGGAAGACGTCGGCGCTCGATACGAGGGACGGGTCACCTACCACGCCTCGTGCCACCTGACCCGAGGTCTGGGCATCACCGAAGCGCCGCGCCGGCTGCTCCAGGCCGTGGATGGCCTCGAATACGTCGAAATGAAGGACGCCGGCCGCTGCTGCGGCTTTGGCGGCGCCTTCGCTGTCAAGATGGCCGACGTCTCCGGCGCCATGGTGGAAGACAAGATCGCCAGCATTCGGGACACCCAGGCCGGCACCCTGGTGGCGTGCGACATGGGCTGTCTCATGCAGATGGCCGGCGCCATGCGGCGCACCGATTCGTCCATCAAGACCTGTCACCTGGCTCAGATTCTGGCAGGGGAGGTTGATCATGCAGGCTGACACTTTTGCGAAGCGAGCCAAAGCCGCCGTTCGCGATATCCCATTCCGCCAGGCTCTGGCCAGCGCTACGGTGCGCTTCGACAGCGGGCGTGTTGCCAAGATGGGCGAGTTGCCCGACCCCGAGGGCCTGCGTGACCGGGGTCGGGCCATTCGTCTGTCGATTCTGGAAAACCTGGATCAACATCTCTCGAATCTGGCGGATGCGGTGGAGCAGGCCGGCGGCCACGTTCACTGGGCGCTGGACGCCGACGAAGCCTGCCGGATTGTGGCGCGGATCGCCCGCCAGCACGACGTTGAACTGGCGGTGAAGTCCAAGTCCATGACCTCCGAGGAGATCGAGCTGAATCCGGCCCTGGAAGCCGAGGGCATCACGGTGGTCGAGACGGACCTGGGGGAGTGGATCGTGCAGTTGGCCGGCGAGCGTCCCTCGCACATCATCGCACCGGCGGTCCACAAGACCATCCAGGACGTGATCGAGCTGTTCGAGAAAGCCACCGGCCAGGAGAACCTGCCAGCCGAGATTCCGGCGCTGACGGCCGTGGCGCGGCGAGCGCTGCGCGAGCGGTTCATCCGCGCCGGCATCGGCATTTCGGGTGTCAACTTCGCCATCGCCGAGACGGGCGCCATCGTCATCGTGACTAACGAGGGCAACGGTCGCTTCGTCACCAGCCTGCCGCCGGTCCACGTGGCCATCATGGGCATGGAGAAGGTGATCCCCACCTGGGATGACTGGGCCGTCTTGCTGCCGCTGCTCGTACGCAGCGCCACGGGCCAGCGGTTGTCCTCCTACGTGACGGCCGTCACCGGTCCCCGGCGGGCCGGCGACGCCGATGGCCCGCAGGAGTTTCACCTGGTGATCATGGACAACGGCCGGTCCGAGATTCTCGACTCGAAGTATCGGGAATCGCTGGCCTGCATCCGCTGCGGGGCGTGCCTGAACGTCTGCCCCGTCTACACCGAGGTGGGTGGCCACGTCTACGGCAGCGTCTACCCCGGACCCATCGGCGCGGTGATCACGCCGCTTTTCGAGGGCCTGGACCGGCCGTCAGAGTTGCCGTGGGCATCGAGCCTGTGTGGGGCCTGCCTGGACGCCTGCCCGGTCAGAATCGATCTGCCGCGCATGCTGATCGAGTTGCGCCAGGAGCAGGTGGAGCGAGGCATGGTTGGGTGGGGCGAACGGCTGGCTTTCCGGTGGTTTGGCCGGCTGGTTCGCCGGCGGTTCCTGTTCGATCTGGCGGTTCGGGTGGGCCGCCTGCTCCAGCGCCCCTTCGCCCGCCACGACCGTGTCACCTCCGCGCCGCCTCCGCTTTCGGCCTGGACCCGGTATCGGGACTGGCCGGCGCTGGCTGATCGGAGTTTCAGCCGGCGATGGGAGGACGTGGAACGTGATACGTGATGCGGGATGCGGGATGCGGGAGCGAGTTTGACGTTCCCCCCTCCTCTAACTTCCCCCAGAGGGGGGAGGATAGCCAGTTCTCCCCTCTCTGGGGGGAGTTAGAGGGGGGATTTCAACGCCTGTGCTTGATAAGGAGATGACAACGTCGTGACCGACCGCGAAACCTTTCTGAATCGAATCCGAGAACGCCGGCAACACCCGTACCACTACCCTCTCAACGACCCCGGCCCCGACGTGCCTAAGTCGGTGCTTGACGAAGACCTGCCGGCCCCCGACCTGATCGAGCACTTCACCCGCATGCTGGAGGACGTGGGCGGCCAGGTGGTCCGCATATCGAATCCCGAGGCGGCGCGGGAGTGGCTGGTGGGCTTTGTGGTGGAGCGGGGTCTGGAGCGGGCCGTGATCACGCGAGACGTGCCTGTCGAGGGGCTAGCAACGGCGCTGACGGATGCCGGCCTGGCCGTCACCATGCCGCCAGCCGGCGAATCCGTGGGCCACGCCGCCGGCCAGGCCTTCCGCCACGCCTGCGTCGACGCCGACCTCGGCGTGACCAGTGCCGACTTCGCCGTGGCCGACACCGGCACGCTGGTGCTCCTGGCCCGGTCCGGCGCGCCGCGCATGGCGTCGCTGCTGCCGCCGATTCACGTGGCCCTCGTGGGCAGCGACCAGCTCATCCCGAATCTGTCGGTCTTGATCGACCGGTTGCGCTCCGACGCGTGGCGTGATGGCCTCCCCAGCGCCATGACCCTCATTACCGGCCCCAGCCGCACCGGCGACATCGAGCAGACGCTCAGCGTTGGCGTCCATGGGCCGGCAGAGGTGTGCGTAGTGGTGATCGGGTGAATGCCTCATCCGTTCATCCCTTCGTTGAGATGAGGTTCGACTCTGGAACTTCAGTAGAGATTCATTCGTTCAGTAGTACACAGGGCGGTGGTGTGGCCGTGCTGCGGCGACCGGAGCCGGTCGGTTGGCGCCTTTTGTACCGGCCGCCAGGCGCCGCCGGCTCACGCTCCGGTGTCGCCGGCGGTCGGATCCGACACGCCGCCCTTCGACCACTTGGGGCTTCGTCAATCCTGGGTACGTGGTTCGTAGTTCTCTCAGGCGCGAAACCGCTGAAGCGGTTACTACGAACCCGTCGCCTTGGTCTGACAGAGCACTGATATGACCGAGATCGAGTGTCAAGCCTGACATGACGCATTTCGTGCGACGCGCAGTCACCATCCCTGCACTCGTAATCCTTGTCGTACTGCTGATGAGCAGCGAGGCCACGGCACAAGCGCCGGCCAACGGCATTACCTGGTCCGCCGAACCGCTGTTCGACGGCGTCGTCAAGTACGGCGAATGGCTGCCGATCCGTGTGACCCTGTCCAACCAGGGAAGCGACCGCGCCGTGGAAGTTCGCGCCGTGCTGACGTCGTCCGAGGGACAGGCGACCTTCGTTCAGCCGGTCGAGCTACCCGCCGGCGCTCACAAGCAGATCATCCTCTACGTGATACCCAGCAACTTCTCGCGCCGGCTGCGCCTCTCACTCATGGCTGGCTCCGATGAGTTGGGCAGATCCACCGTGGAAGTGCAGCCCGTCACCTACCGGGCCTTCCTGGTAGGAGTCATCGCCCGCGACGCCGATGCTCTATCCACACTGCGCACACTTTCTATCGGCGAAGGGAATCCACGAACGATTGCCTTCACCATCGACGACCTGCCTGACCGGGCGGCAGGGTTGGGATCCTTCGACGCCCTGGTGCTCAACGACGTCGATACCGGCCGGCTCTCGCCGGCCCAGCGGCAGGCGCTGGTCGGTTGGGTCGGGATTGGGGGACATCTCATCATCGGAGGTGGCGCCGGCACGGCCCTCACGGTGGCCGGCCTGCCGGCAGACCTCCTGCCGGTGACGCTAAACGACACTCAATCCGTCAGCGAACTACCCGGTCTGGTCGACATCGGCGGTGAACCGGTGCGCATCCCCGGACCATTCGTCATCGCCAGATCCACGATCCAGAGCGGGCTTGTGCTGGCCGACCAGCACGACATCCCCCTGATCGCCGAGCAGGAAGTCGGGCAAGGGCGCGTGACGTTTGTCGCGCTGGACCTTGGATTGGCGCCCTTCGGTGCGTGGGCCGGCGAAAAGGCGATGTGGACGAGACTGCTACAACCCGATGTCAACACCTTCGCCGGCGGATCACCAGACATATCCCCCCGCCGGTGGGCCGACGGCCAGATGGTCAACGCTCTCACCAACCTGCCATCTCTGGATCTGCCGTCGGTGCGATGGGTGGTCTTGCTTCTGGCGATCTACGTCCTGCTGGTGGGGCCGGCCAACTACCTGGTCCTGCGCCGGACGCGCCGGCTGGAGTGGGCCTGGGTCACCATTCCGGCCATGACGTTGACCTTCTCGGCGGGGGCCTACGGGGTCGGCTATGGACTGCGCGGCGGCGAGGTGATTCTGAACAAGCTGTCGGTCATCGAGGTGATGCCTGGTACACAGACGGCACAGGTGCGCACGTACGCCGGCCTCTTCTCACCCACCAAACGAGCCTACACGCTCACCATCAATGGGGATCCACTCATCAGCCCGCTGAACCCGGCCTACGGTCCGTGGGATTCCTCAGCCGGCGGCGGCAGTATCACGGTAGTTCAGGGCCGGCCGACCCGGGTCCGGGACCTGGCCGTCAACCAGTGGGCGATGCAGACTTTCATGGCCGAAACCGTCACCCGGTCCCCCGTCAACATCCACGCCGACACTTCGGCTGGGCTCAGTGCAAGCCTGACCTACAGCGATGGCCGCATCCGGGGCCAGGTGGTGAACGCCGGCATATTACCGCTGCGCGACGTAGTGGTCACGATGAGCGGCGATTTCAGCCGGTTGGGAACGGTCGAGGCCGGCGAATCGGCCGACGTGGATTTCACAATCAGTGCTGCGGGTGACATGCGTGGACCACCGCTGAGCTATCTCATCTTGCAGGATAAATTTGGAAACCCCGGCCCACGCGGGCTAAGTCGCGAGACCCGGCTCAAACAACAGATGCTGGACAGCCTGTTCGCACCCCCTTACGAAGCGGGGTTCGCAGCCAACGCCGGCCCGCTGCTCATCGCGTGGCTGGACCAAAGCCCAACATCGATCCAGGTCGAGGGCATGAACACTCAGGTGTTAGAAACCTCGCTGGTCGTCGCCCGGCCGGCGCTGCATTTCGGCAACCGGGAGGTCAGCGTCCCGTCCGGATTTGTTCCCGCGCGGATCATTCGTCAGGAAGGCAGTGTAAGCCAATGCTACACCGCACGCGGTCCAGGCTTCGCCCCCTACCAGGGCAGCATCACACTGGAATTCCGACTGCCCCGCGAGCTTTACAATGTTGACTTCAGCCAGCTCAGCCTGATGATCGAAAGCGACGGCGGATGGTGGCAACCGCCGGCCACGGCCCTGTACGACTGGGAGGCCGGCACCTGGCACTCCCTGGACAACGTCACGCTGGGCACGAACCGTATCGACAATGCCCAGCGCTTCATCAGCGACACCACCCACGCCATTCACGTTCGGATGCAAGCCGGCGATGACAGGGGCGGGTGCCTGTACACGAGTGTTGCGCTTGAAGGGACACGCGGTTCAGT
>JBHHTZ010000251.1:0-5936 GCA_046753605.1 Anaerolineae bacterium | reverse complement strand
TGATCTCCGAAGAGGTGTTGACGGAGGAGGTCGCCGGCTCGAGAACCGGGCGAAATTTGTAGCCGTAGACGATGAGGCCCTCTTCGCCATAGCGGTGCAGAGCACGCGTCACCATCTCCACGGGCATGTCCATTTCCACATCTGCGGGATCGACGTCGGTCAACTGGGCCGTGACCAGCGGCCCTTCCTCTAGCCGAATCAGGGCAACGGTGTAGGGCACGTACTCCTCGAAGCCCGCCGGCGGATCATAGACGGTCGAATAGGAGTACACTCGTCCGCGGCCCGCAAATGGATGAGGGGTCACGTTCTCGGATCGGCACTCCGGGCAGATAGACCTCGGCGGGAAAAAGATGTCGCCACACTCCTCACACCGCGCGCCTTCCAATCGATAACGTGCCTGCTTCAAACGCCAGTGGCGTGGTAGGTCCATGGTATATCCTCCAATACGGTGTAGCCGAGCCATCCAGCCATCTAGCCATCCAGCTATCCAGCCATCTCTGCCATCGGAAGGCTGGATAGCTGGATGGCTGGATGGCTAGATGGTTGAGATCGCTAGATGGCTTCCAAGATGTGGGTCACAACGGTGGCTCCGGTCCCGCCGATGTTCTGCGTCATGCCCAGTCGGGCGTCGGGGAGTTGGTCGCCGCCGGCCTCGCCCCGCAGTTGTGTAGCCGCGTCGACAATCTGATATATGCCCGTCGCTCCCGCCGGATGTCCGCGCGCCTTCAGGCCGCCCATGGTCTGGATGGGGATGCGCCCGTGGTGGGAGATTTGGCAATCCTGGGCCAAATGTACCGCCCGACCCCGGTCGGCGAAGCCGGCGGCTTCCAGCGAGAGAGCCGCCATGATGCCGAAGGCGTCGTGCAACTCGAACAGGTCGATGTCGTCCGGCCCGACGCCGGCCTGCTCGTAGGCGCGAGCAGCCGACGTGGCTGCGCCTTCCAGGAACAGCGGATCGCGCCGGCTATGGATGGCCAGCGTGTCGGTCGCCAGGGACGAAGCCCGCACGCGCACTGGCCGGTCGGTAAAGGTTTGTGCCATCGCCGATGGACACAGCACCACGGCCGCTGCGCCATCGGCAACAGCACATGAATCCAGCATGGTGATCGGATCAGCGACCATGCGTGCCTTCTCCAGCGCCGACTCCCTCAGCTCGAAGGGGAACATCGCATTCGGGTTGTGAACGGCGTTCTGATGTGCGTTGATGGCGAATCGCGCGAAGTCCAGGCGCGTCAGGTCGTATTCGTGCATGTAGCGCCGCATCAACAGCGCGTTCAGCGCCGCGAACGACAGCCCGTGGTCTGCCTCGAAGTCGGCATCGGCGGACGTCGCCAGCGCAGAGGTGACATCGCCGTTCAGCTTGTCGGTCATCTTCTCGACACCGACGACAACGACGAGGTTGTGCAGCCCGCCGGCCACGGAGAGATACCCCTGGCGGAAGGCCGCACCGCCGGCTGCGGCGGCTGCTTCCACCTTGATCGCCTCAACACCCCGAAGGCCGGCGTAGTCGGCCACCAGCGCGCCCAGATGTTCCTGCCCGATCAGCGCTCCCGACGCCATGTTGCCGACGTAGAGCGCATCCAGGTCGTCCGGGCCGGCGCCGGCATCCGCCATCGCGCTGACAATGGCCCGCGTAGCCAGTTCGCGCAGCGATTGGTTCCAGTGTTCGCGTACCGGTGTCTGTCCGATTCCGATAATGCTCACATCTCGCATGGTTGATTCACCTCATCAGTTCAGGATGAACTTGTCACGATACCGGGCGTAGGTCGCGTAGTCCACTTCCTTGCGCCGCTCGACGTACATCCTGGTGGGTCGGGCCCGGTCGCGCCGCTCGTCGATCGTGTCCGTGACGACGAACGAGAAAGCATCGCTGCCGGCCCCAGAGCCAAAGGTGCACACGAAAATCCTGTCGCCCGGCTTCGCCTCATCCAGAATGGCGGTGAGGCCGATGAGGGCAGCGCCGGCATACGTGTTCCCAATCCGACCCGATAGCAGCCCTGTGCTCACCTGATCGCGGCTGAACCCCAGGCTCCTGGCCGCCTTGAGAGGGAACTTAACGTTGGGCTGATGGAACACAGCGTAATCGTAGTCGGCCGGCGTGCGCCCTAACTCCTCCAGCAATGCACGGGAGGCGCTGAGCGTGTGGTGGAAGTAGGCCGGCTCGCCCGTGAAGCGATTGCCGTGCTGTGGATAGTGCTGGTGCTGCCGGCGGAAGAAGTCCGGCGTGTCGGTGACGTAGGAGGTGGAAGCTTCCAGCACCGCCAGGCTGTTTTCAGCCAGCCCGACGATGAGGGCTGCGCCGCCGGCGCCGGCTGTGTACTCCAGGTGATCGCTCGGGCGTCCCTGAGCGGTGTCCATACCCAGGGCCATGGCATACTTCATCATGCCGGAGGCGACCATGCCGAAGGCGGCCTGCAGGGCCTCGCTGCCGGCCTTGCAGGCAAACTCCCAGTCTGCCGCCTGCGTGAACGGCCCGATACCCAGCGCTTCGGCCACGATGGTGGACGTCGGCTTGACGGCGTATGGCTTAGACTCGGTGCCGACCCAGACAGCGCCGATGTCGGATGGGTCGATGCCGGCTCGCAGCAGGGCGTTGCGCGCTGCCTCAATTGACATCGTGGCCACATCCTCGTCCGGTCCTGGCACAGACTTGGCCTCCACCGGCACACCGTTGCCGTCCGCACCGTCCCAGACGCGCGCGATCTCCTTGGCCGGAATCCGAAAGCGGGGAACGTAAGCGCCGTAGCCCACCAATCCGATGTCTCGCAAGGGTTTCATCATCCAGCTCCTCCTTGCCTCCCGTTCACCTGGCCTTGCCGAATCTGCCTGTGTGACGCAGGGCCGGCAAACGTCCAGCCGATATACTCAGCCGACCATTTGTCCCTTTGCGCCTGGCCGGCGTTGGGCGCTTCGCGCCAAAGCTGATAACGGAGCCGCTCAATGCGGTCAGCGTCTTCCCATTCGAGCGTCGTTTCAACCCATTGGTCCAACATAATCATACCCCTTTCATTGCCCAGACCCAGACCCTAAAGGTTTCCGAAACCTTTAGGGTCTACACTCTGATGACTGCACAATCTCTCTGGCTCTCGCCAGACGAATGTTCCCTTCCACGACCAGTTGCCGGGCCACCTGATCGACCATCTCGCCCGTGGCGCCGGCTGTGACCGCCAGTTGACGGGCATGCAGCGCCATGTGGCCGGCCTGGATGCCCTCCGTTGCCAGCGCGCGCAGTGCTCCCAGGTTCTGGGCCAGGCCGACGGCCGCTGCTATCTGCGCCAGCTCGCCAGCCGTCTGGATGTCCAGAATGCCCAACGCCAGACGCGCCAGTGGATGCGCCTTGGTGGCGCCGCCCACGATTCCCACGGCCAGCGGCAACTCGATGCTGCCGGCCAGATCGCCGTTGTCAGCCTGACGCCAGCGGGTCAACGGGCCGTATCGGCCCTTCGACGAGCCCTTCGACAGGCTCAGGACGCCGCTCAGGACATCGCCGGATCGTGCGGCGTAGGCATGAGCGCCGGCCTCGGCTGCCCGCCAGTCGTTACCCGTGGCGATGAGGACAGCGTCGATCCCGTTCATGATCCCTTTGTTGTGGGTCGCCGCGCGGTAGGGATCGACCTCGGCCATGATCTGGGCTTCGACGATGCCACGGACGACTGCGTCGCCGGAGATGTCGTCGCGGGTCAGGGCCGCCGTCGGCACGCGGCACCGCGCGCGAGCCAGCCGGCGGTCGGCCAGGTTGGACAGAATGCGCAGGAGAACGCGCCCGCCGGTAAGCCTCTCAATCAGCGGCGCCACGGCTTCGGCGGCCGAATTCACGGCGTTGGCACCCATGGCGTCGCGCACGTCGATCAGCAGGTGCACGATGAGCATGGGGCCGGCCGGCGTGTCCGCGAAGCGCCTGACCTCCAGCCCCCGGAAGCCGCCCCCCAACTCCACGATGGTCGGGCTGTGGGCGTTGGCGATGCCGGCGATCTCCTCTTCGGCCCGCCGGACGGCCTCGGTCGCCGTATCCAGGTTGGGGACGTCCAGCACCTGAATCTGCCCGATCATGACGGGTGGATCGCTTTCGGCGGTGAAGCCGCCGGCCTCCCGCGCCAGCCTTGCCGCGTAGCTACACGCAGCCACCACCGACGGCTCTTCGACGACCATCGGCGCCAGGACATCCCGCCCGTTGATGCGGAAGTTCACGGCGATGCCCAGGGGCAGGCCGAACACGCCGACCACGTTTTCGACCAGGTGGTCGGCTTCCTCCGGCGTCAGGCCGCAGTCGGTTGTTAACAGTTCGAGTTGATCGTCGGTCAGGCCGGCGATGCGCTGCAGGGCGTGCCGGCGCTCCGCCAGGCTGAGCCGGTAGAATCCAGAAATCCGTGATGACATGGCTGCACAACAAAAAAACCTACATGCGCATGCGATGTAGGTCAATCGCGGGGATAATTATAGGGTGGAGAGACTGTCAAAAACTATCAGGTTTGCGATTCGTGGTGGGAATTACGGGCAATACCTTTACCGCTACCGCTGTAGGTCGTCCGGCAGCGGGTGTTCGCCGATGACGTGCAGGACGCGACGCAGATTCACTACTCCTCACAGTACTCGCAGCAATAACCAGCACGCGCAGCGACAGCCTGTTTCTGCTCTGCTGGTAGATGTGGCTCAGACATACTCTGGCGCTCTGATGCCCAACTGCTCCATCACTGATTCTAGAGAAGTCTGTCGAAGGCGTGCGAGCCTCACCAGATATGCCATGCGTCGTGCGTTTGCTTCTTCAATCCGGTCGGAAAGTGCAATCAATTCTTCTTGTTCGCCGCTGGCCAGTGTCTCAGCGCGACGCTTGGCAATCAGTTCGTGATAATGCTGCCACTCTTCCTGCGACAGTCCCAGATTGATCTTTTGCAGCAACTCGGATTCGGGTTTGGAGAGGTGAGGGGGCTGTGTCTGAACCTGGCGCAAGTGTTCACGCAATGTCTTCGCAATGAAAGCATCGGGGTCAAGGTTAGCTTTCTTTGCTTCCTTACGTAATCGTGTTGCAACCTCAGGTGGAAGTTCGAGAGTGATAGTCATACGCTTGCTCTGCCTCCTTCTAGCTTGTGCGTATGAGTCTAGCATATCTTATTGCGAAGTCAAATCGAACAGGGTAATTTACCCTATGTCCGTTCTTGCTCTTCCATCGACGCGAGCTGCTTCGCGATTTCCTCGATGGCGACGCGCTGCTTGCGGTAGAGGTCCGATTCACTCATGGCCAGCCGGCGCGCCACGTCGCGGGCCCGGGCGCCCTGTCGGAACTTCAGCTCCAGGATGTTGTACAATACCCACTCGTTGGCTGTCAGGCTGCGCTGACCGTCGGGTTTGATGGCTTCCAGGGCGCGGTCCAGCACGTAGCGCATGGCCCGCGCCGGGTTCGATTCGTGCTCGGCCAGGGCATCGCGGACGACCTGAAGTTGCATCAGAGGGCTTTCGGTGAGCTTTGGCCCGCCCCAGTAGTGGCTGAGGGCGTCTTTGACCCAATTGGCAAAATCCGGTGAACGAATGGGATCATCCTCGATGGCTTCCAGGGCCGGCGCGCCGGCGTATGGCACCGTCCCACGCACCTGGGCCTGAAGCGTCTCTATCTGGGGAGCCAGTTCCTTGAGAACGTTGAACACATTCTGCTGGAGTCGCCGGTCCTCCAGGGCCAGCGCGGCTTGCTCCAGTAGCCTGATGGCCGCCTCGTGCTCTTCGCCCGTCAGATCATCCAAGGCCTTTTCGCTCTGGAGCACCAACACACCCAGGGTCGCTTCCCCGCCTGGCGTGCGCAGCGCTGTGAGGGAGAATCCGTTATCGCGAACAAAGCGGTCAGCGAGGTGCGCCGGCGGCTCCTCGTATCTGCCGTCGCTCCCGCCGCCCGACCCGTTCTCGGCGAGCTGGGTCAAGAGTGACGACAGGTCGTGCTCGTGCAGGAA
>JBHHTZ010000250.1:0-5969 GCA_046753605.1 Anaerolineae bacterium | reverse complement strand
CAATGCTCCGCCCAACGTGAAGAGACGCGGCCGTAGTAACGACCGTAGTAACGACTTCAGTCGTTTCCCCGGCACGGGAACCGCTGAAGCGGTTACTACGAGTATCTTACAGTAGAATCGATAGAGGGTCCTCAATAGAGCCGGCAAGATTCGTCGGATCGTCGTCATGGTTCACCGTTCCTTTCGCAGAATGCGCACTTCGCACGATGCCCCGTCTCGAAACTGCTGGGCATCGGCCTCCGATCCAACGATCTCACCGTAGTGGATCGGGACGGCGATATCCGGGTTGATCATTTCAGCCGCCTCTACAGCCTGAGCACCGGTCATCACGTAGGTGCCGCTAACGGGCAATATGGCGATGTCTGCGCTCACGTCTTTCATTTCTGGAATGACGTCAGTGTCGCCGGCGATGTAGATGCGGCTGCCCTCAATTGTAAGCACAAACCCCACGTGCCCCGCCGATTTCGGGTGGAATTGCTTATCCACATTGTAGGCCGGCACGGCCTCAATCTTCACGCCCCTGGCCGAAAGCTGATCGCCGGCGCGCACAACGCGGACAGGACCGCTCAGCTTCTTGGCGGCGCCCGGGTTTGCCACGATAACTGTGTCATCGGTGCGAATCTTGGCGATGTCCTCGGTGGAGCAATGGTCGTAGTGCTCGTGTGTGACGAGGATCAGGTCTGCCGGCGGCGAATCGTCGGCCAACTTCCATGGGTCCACGTAGATGACTGCACCGGGGGCGTTGATGCGTAGACTCGCGTGTCCCAACCAATGGATGTTGTCAATCATCATCTGCCTCCTCTGACCGTGGAATCTCAATTCGGGTTTCGGGAACGGTGTAGACCGGGCCACCAAGATGCAGCAACGGCCTGGTTTCCTCATTCTCGCCCAGCAGCCATGTCTCGTCGAAAGCTTCATCGTCGGCCTGGGCAGCCAGAACCTGGCCGACAAACCAGACGTGATCACCCAACGGGATGGCCTGGACCAGACCGCACTCGACGTGTGCCAGGCATTCCTCAATCAGCGGTACGTCGAGTTCGTCTGCCTCGGCCTCTGTGAGTCCCAGTTCAGCCAACTTGTTATCGACGTGATGGCCGGAGGTACAGCCGGCCCTGTCCGTCTGTTCAGCCAATGGCCGGTCGGGGATGTTCAGCGCGAAGACCTCGCTCCGGCGAATCAGATCGTGGGTCAAGTTCGCCGGCGACACGGCAACACCGATGAGCGGCGGATTGTAGCTGACAGGCGTCACCCAGGAGGCCGGCATCACGTTGGTCTTGCCGCGGTAGCGAGTCGTCACCAGAGCGACCGTTCCTGGCTGCAACAGCCGGTAAGCCTGCCAAAGGGGGATCTCTTTCTTCATTGGCATCCTCGGAAATCGTCAAGTGCGCCGTGGTCTGGTCGCAGTATACTCGGATGCGACGTTGCTGTCAATTGTCAATTGTCAACTGTCAATTGACAATTATCAATTGACACTTGACAATTGACAATTGATTGACCAGCCGCGCGTCCCACACTATAATCTGCCGTGTGCCCATGAATGTCTCTGTGCCACCTACGCCCATCGTCCTCGCCTCGGCGTCACCGCGCCGGCGCCAGCTTTTCCAGGTGCTGGGCGTGCCCTTCGTCGTACACACGGCTGATGCTGACGAGACCCCGCTGTCAGGCGAGATGCCCGAACAGACGGCCGCCCGTCTATCCCGTCTCAAGGCGTCCGTCGTAGCGGCTCGGGTCGATGGCGTGATTGTCGCCGCCGATACGCTGGTCGTTGTAGACGACGAGGTTCTTGGAAAGCCGGCAGATGCAGCCGAGGCCGTCAAGATTCTACGTCGCCTGCGAGGTCGCTCGCATCGAGTGGTGACTGGCTTCACCGTGCTCAACTCCGACTCCGGCGATGCAGACACGGCGGTTGTGTGGAGCGAGGTGTGGATGCGGGACTACAGCGATGCGGAGATTGCCGCTTATGTGGCCGGCGGCGACCCCCTGGACAAGGCCGGCGCGTACGCGATTCAGCACCCGACCTTTATGCCCGTCGCGCGCCTGGTGGGTTGTCCGGCAAATGTCATGGGGTTGCCGACCTGTCGCGTCGATGAGGTGCTACGGGCGCGCGGGCTGGCGTTGGAAGCGACGCCCACCCAGTCATGCCGGCCGGCAAGAAGCAGATGTGCGATTCGGGACCTTGTACTGCGAGGTTAGCCGACCACGTACCGCATCCACAGCCACCCCCACAATGCCATCGCAGCAGCGGCTGCAATGAGGGTCGCCACGCCCCGCAGAATGACGCGGAGCGACCAGCGGCTGCTTTGCAGGTGAGTCACGTGGCCGAGGAGTTCGTCAAGGACCGAGCTTACGGCCACACCAACAACCAGCGCTCCAAAAGCAGCCGTTACCCAGGCAATGATGCTCACTCGTTCTCTGCGTCGGTGCGGTAATCGCGAAGCATGCGGGCGAAGACGTCGCCCAGCTCGTCACGACTGGCTTCTTCGACGTCGATGTGCATGTCGGCCGCTTCGTCGATGTGCTCCTCAATCTCGCCCAGCGCGCGCCGCATGGCCACTTCCATGGCAGTCGGAGCCAGCTCTTCCGGTTCCTCTTCTTGCGGGCGAGCAGGAGCGCCAAACCCCTTCATGCTAAGACTGATGCGCCGGCGCCGGCGATCGACCTTCTTGATCCGAACTTCCACATCGTCGCCAGGTGAAACCAACTCCGACGGCTTGCTCACGTAGCCCTCAGCCATCTCGGATACGTGAACCAGGCCCTCCGTCTCAGATCCGATATTGACGAACACACCATAGTCTCGAACGCCAGTCACCATGCCCGCTACGACCATGCCAGGCTTGAGATCGCGCAGCCGATACTTGGGCTTGGGTCTCATGCTGAGACTGATCCGCTCCTGATCGGCATCAACATCCTTGATCCACACGCTGACTTGCTGTCCTACTGAGACGACGTCCGATACCTTCTTGACTCGCCCGTCGCTCAGTTCGGATATGTGGATCAGACCATCCGTGTTGGCTCCGACGTCTACGAAGGCCCCGAAATCGGCGATCCCGACAACGCGTCCTGTCATCTCCGTGCCGGCCCGGAGTTCGGATAGTGCAATTTTCGGCTCGGGTGCTGTCTCTTTCGTTGCAGGCTCTTGTTCAGCGGCCGCTGCCTCGGCGACGGGTTCTTGTTCAGCCTCGGGCTCCGCCACTGCGGGTCCTTCGGTCGTCGCCGCACCTTCTTCGGCGGCTTGCGCTGCCACAGGTTCCGATGCAGTGTCATCTGCCTCAACCGGCGTGGTGTCCGGCTCTTCCTGTACTTCGAGTTCGTACGCCGCGTCGGCCCCCGCCACATCGTCGGCTTCCTGAATCTCAATGCCGGCTGTCTCAACCTCGCCGGCATCTGTCGCCTCGCGGCTCGTATCTGCCTCGATGTCTGCCTCAGCGACGACTAGTGCTTCTTGCTCTACTACCTCTTGACTCACCAAACTTCCTCCTTGTTTCCGCAGGCGCCGCGAAGCGCGTCCCCCTGCCTTTTTCCGACAGCAAAGGATACACTAAAAGACCAGATCGGTCAAGGTGGATTGAGAAATAAAGACGGAGATGGAACGCAATAGAGCGTTCCATCTCCGTCTGTTTCACCAACTGCAAGCGGGAGGCTATGCCGTGCGATTGGAGATCAGCGGCGGACTCTCGGAAAGAAGATTCCTCCCTCATCCGGTGGGTTGCCCCGGAATCGAGGGCATTCGACCATGTCGCTGTGGCTTTCTCGTAATGAGAACGTAAATGGCTCCATGAAAGGAACCTGAATCGGTGACTCAAGAGTAAGCTCAGTGATCACTGTGAACCCGATGTTCTCCGGGGCCCGGCTGTCGTTTGTCACAACGGCGCCCCAGGGGTTGCAATCCACGTCGATGGGAGGCACGACATCCACGTTAATGTCGTCGCCGGCATCAACGAACGAGTTCCGACGAATCTGCTCCTGGACCCAGGGATCGATTTCATCGAGAGCAATCCGCCGCCACCCTTCAGCGTCGTAGTACGGCAGCGCACGTGCGGCAATGCGCCGGCCTTCCCGCGAGAGATAGCGCGCCGCCTCATAAGTGGCTACATCCATGGACTGCTTGATCGAGATGACCCGCCAGAGCGTTGCTGAGCCGAAGATGATAAAGAGAAAGAGTGGCAGCACGACGGCGTACGTGGCCACGGTCGCACCGCGCCGATCGCGGAGGAAGGTGGAGATTAGAGATTGGATATTGGATATTGGACATTGGAGAACGGAGTCCAATCTCCAATATCCAATATCCAGTCTCCTCTTGATGTCTCCCATTTTGCACTTACTCTCCATGCGCGAACTGGTCATGGCACCGGCGTGGGTAGCAAACTCGGTCCGCATTCCAGGTAATGCCAGTGAGTTTCCGTTAGAATCATGTCCTCCGGCCGGCCCACAAAGGGAATGTCGATAAGTGGCGGGATTTTCAGCCGGCTGTACACGAAGAACTGAGCGCGCTCGGCGCGGTCAACAGCTTTAGAGGTCCGCCAGGAGTCTTGACCGGGACAGTCTGGCTCTCCGTACGGCGCATCCACAACCACCGTGAGCCGGTCGGGACTGAGCACATCCCTAAAGAGTGGCTCATTTTCCAGTTCTTGATAGACGATGTTCCAGGCATTCTGCTGCCAACTGGAGGGATAGCCCGGTGGCTCGTCCATCAGGTACAGGCCCTCAACGGAGAGGTAGCGTGCCGCCTGGATCGTGGCATCCTCCAGGCTTTGCTTCAGGTGTACCAGCTTCCAGACCTCGTACGACCCGAACAGCATGAGGATGAAGATCGGCAGAACCAGGACGAACTCCACAATCGCATCGCCCCGGTCATCTCTGCGCAGAGATCGGAGGACATTCAGTAGCATTTTACGATACTGGCCCTATACTCTTCGCCCAAAGTGGTTCGGAAGCGGTTAGCAAAAGGAACATCGAACTGCCACGTGAACAAAGATTCGACCTTGAAAAACCCACAAGGCGGGATGTTTCCGGGCGGCGTGACCCGAACCCGCGTCAGTCCCTGGCGCGCCTCGCGTTCGCCAACCTCGGCTTCCAGTTCTTGCAGGATGAAGGTCCCTGCAACATCCTCCCACGGACCAGATCGCGTCGCCATGATCGGATTCAATGCCAGGTAGCGCGCAGCCTGGTACGTGCCATCGTGCAGCGCCTGCTTGACCGACAACAGCCTCAGAATCTCGTATCCACCAAACACCACGAGCACGAAGATGGGCAGCAGCATGAAGGTCTGCACCGCTACCGCTCCCCGCCGGTCACGGAGGAAGGAAAGGGGAAAAGGGAAAAGGGAAAAGGGAAAAGGGTACTGTCCTCCCATCTCAATCTGTCCGCTTTCGCCTGTTCTCCTTCCATTTTCCATTTTCCAATCTCCATTCTCCAAAGTCACCAGAGCCACCACAAGTAGATCAGACCAGGCAAGGCCAGAGTCCAGGCGTATTGCTGTCCCTCGCTGTGCAACTCCTCGTGGGTGGGAAAGATCTGCCCGGAGCTGATGCGCTGGGCGATGCCTTGCGCCATCTGGGCCGGCCTGCGCCACCAGTGTTTGCGGTACAGCAGTGGCAGCGACACCACCAGAACCACCACCGCGAACAGGAATGCGAACTCGTACGTGGGGAACAGGGCGAAGAGCCCCATCAGCAGCTTGGCATCACCGCCCCCGACGATGTTCACACGCCAGATCACGTAGAGCAGCACCCAGATTGGCAGGATGATCCACGCCTGCTGGTAGAGACGCCAAACGCCGGCAGCCAGCATCACAGGAAAAGTGAGCCAATTCGGGATGCGCGCTGTTCGCACGTCCCAGACCGCGATGGCGATCAGCCAGACGCTCAGTCCAAGCCGGAGCGCGATGGCTTCCGGCGGTAGATCAAGGCCCAAAATGAACTCCTTCGACTGAGCTCAGGACTAGCCCTTCGGCCAGGCTCAGGACTAGC
>JBHHTZ010000249.1:0-5994 GCA_046753605.1 Anaerolineae bacterium | reverse complement strand
CCGAAAACACCTGGGAAGTGACGGCGATGACGTGACCGCCGGCTTCGTTTGCGCCGCGCGACACTGCCTCCATCGTGCCGCTGTAGCCCCCGTTCAGGACGCTGTACCCTGCCCGGGCGAGCAACCGACCCAGTCGCTCCGCCTCGGCGTAAGCGGGGCTGCCCGGCGGCGGAGCGCCTCCACCGAACACGGCGACGACCTTGCGATCAGAAGAAGATGTGGCCATCGACGGATCGCATCACCTGGCCGCCAACCCGCACGCGGATCTCGTCGCCGGTTGTATCAACCGTCACGTGAACCAGGCTGGGCCGGCCAATCTCGAACCCCTGCTCACAGTGGACCCTGGTAACGGGTGCGACGGGGACGGTGTGGTGGTGTATCAGATAGGCAGCTAGAGCGCCGTTGGCGCTTCCCGTGGCAGGATCTTCATCTACGCCCAGGGGCGGCGCGAAGACCCGCACGTGGGCTGTGGCATCCCTTCTGATCGTTTCCATGCTGTAAATCAGAACACAGTCTACCTGTGCCACAGCGCAGATCTCATCCAGGATTGCCTGATGGGGCCGAACATCCTGTACCGTCTCCAGGGTGTTCAGCGGTACGATCAATGTTGGCATACCGGTCGAGACGCGCTGCATGGGCAGGGCAACTTCCAGCAGGCCCTCGATGGAGATGTTGAGGCCGGCTGCTACCGCCCCCAGAGCCTGAAAAGGTTCACCAAATGCCGGCGGCTGCTCGTTCACAACAACTCGACTGATGTCGTCGCCATCGACGAACAGATCGATTTGCAGGCAACCGATGTCTGTTTCGGCAACAACCGGCGTGAGCGGTTCCGCCAGGTCAAACCGCCCCTCCTTTGCCAGGACATACGCCGTCCCCAGAGCCGGATGCCCAGAGAACCGTACACGCGTGCGGGGTGTGAAGAAACGGACGCAGAAGTCCGCGTCGTCGCTTTCGGGAAAGGTGACGAACGCCGTTTCGACAGGCGCCATTCCGCGTGCTACTTCCTGCATTTCCTCCCACGATAGCGCGGCAGCGTCGGGCACGACAACCACCGGGTTGCCGCCGAACGGGGTTTCAGTAAACACCTCCGCCTGTATGAATCTTAGCTTGCGCATAATTCCTCTCCTCGTACCTGCCGGCCTCGTGCTCAGTCGAAGGCGACAGCCAGCCTGTCCTGGCGCGTCGTGGCCGGCTGAATCTCCAGCACCTTGTAGCCGTAGGCATTGATCACCCACGTGTCGTGATACCGGCTTTCGGTCGCCTCTCTAGGGTCATAGACATGCTGATGGCCGTGAATCAAATACCGCGGCCGGAACACATCCATGAACCAGCGGAACACGCGGAACCCTTGATGCGCGGGGTCTCGACCGTCATGGATCCCCAGCGGCGGAGAGTGAGTCAGCAGGATGTCCAGATACCGCCCGTGACGCAAGCGTTGGATGAGGAGATGAGGGATGAGTCCAAAAACCTTGCGTCGCATCTCGCCCTGAGTGTACTGATGATATGGGCGTTGGTTGTACCGGATAGACCCCTCCAGGCCGGCCAGGATCAGACCATGATGATTGACGACTCGGCCATCGAGATTCACGCCGCCGCCGGGCGCCGGCTTGATCTTGATGCCGGCAAAATTGCCCCGCACTGGTGGGCAGTGGTTGCCCAGCACGTAGTAAAGGGGAACGTTCAACATCGTGACCACGTACTCCAGATAGTAGAACGGGAGGTCGCCACAGGATAGGACCAGTTCAACGTCGGCGAAACGCTCTCTCACCCTCTCGTTGTAGATTCGGTTGACCACCCTGTCGCTGATGGTCAAGACCTTCATCTCGCCGGCCCTTCCATGAGGAACAGATTCTCCCCTACCACACGCGCCAATGGAACCTCTACCCAAACATTCTGAGGCCCCGATCCCTCGGCCGCGAAGAATCAGGGCGCTCGGTTGACAGAACGTAGTATAACGTAGACAGAGGAGATTGTCAAATTTAGTACGTTCGCAAGCTACAGTCGCTCGGATGTTCCGAACGCATTTTCTAATACGGCTTGACATAGAACACACGTTCGTGGTATAATAGCGTCAAGTTGGCATATCAAGTATGATCAAGGAGAGGAACAATGACGTATATCAGCGAGCGCCTTGAGGGATTGTCGGGTCGCCAGCAGCGAATGTACCATTTCATCCGCCAGTTCTCCCGCGAGCATCACTATCCGCCCACGATTCGGGAGATTGGCGGCGCTCTGGACATAACCTCAACGTCTGTCGTCAACTACAATCTGAACAAGCTTGAGGCCGCCGGCCTCATCCAGCGCGATCGTGAGGTCTCTCGTGGTCTCAAACTCACAGATGGCGCTGACTGGGTGTCCCAGGGCGTGGTTTCGGTGCCGCTCATGGGTGTCATTGCCGCCGGCGAGCCCATCCCTGTCCTGGACGACAGCATTACGCCGTACAGTAGGGATATGATTCAACTGACGCAAGCCATCTGCAAAGATGAGCGTGGCCTGTACGCGCTAGAAGTCAAAGGCAACTCCATGATCGATGCCCTCATTAACGATGGTGATCTCGTCATCATGCGCCACGAGGAGACGGCCGGCAACGGCGAGATGGTCGCCGTTTGGCTGAAGAACGAAGAGTCTACGACGCTGAAGCGCTTCTTCCACGAAGGTGATCGAGTGCGCTTGCAGCCGGCCAACCCGACCATGGGGCCGATCTACGTCGATCCCGAAAACGTTGAGATTCAGGGCAAGGTCGTCGCTGTCGTCCGCAGCCTGAACTAGCACCGCTCAACCCGCCGGCAAGGCACACGACTTCCCCAAAGCAGCCAGCATCCACCTCCCGTGAGAGGGGTAGGCGAAGTGCTGCGTGTGCGAGAGGAGCCGGCGCCCCCTTGACACAGGAAGCCGGTTCTGGTATACTATAGAACAGACGTTCTGAAAGCCAGAGGTTTCTTGACAAACAGAGCAAGTTTTTCACACGGATGGAAAGAAACACGGATAGGATCTGACTTTCTCTGTTTTTATCCGTGTTTTTTTCCATCCGTGTGGAGCTGTCGCTAATCGCCTGTCGGTTTGAGGCAGAGCTTCGCTGGGCAGTTACATCCACCATCCAACCATCCAGCCATCTATCTTGGGAGCAGGAGGCACGAATCTGATGCGACGCGTCATCGCACTGGCGATTATCGCGTTCACCGTTACGCTGGGGATCGTTGTCGGCAGCCGGCTCAGTTCCGAGGCCATGGCCGTGGTTGTAGGGACCGTGTGCGGTGTCCTGGCCGGCATCCCTGCCAGCGTCCTGCTGCTCATCGTCGCGCGCCGGCTGAGGGAAGAGCCGGCGCAGCCACCCCAGCAGCGCCAGCCGGCCTATCCACCCGTCATCGTCATCAACCCCAACGCCGGCCAGCCCAACCAACCGCCCAACCCATTCTACGACCCACCCGCCAGCGGTCCCGCCGGCTACCTCCCGCGCGAGTTCCGAATCGTTGGCGAGGAGGGTGAAGAGGACTGAATGTACTTCGACACGCTGACCGTCTCGGCAATTGCCGATGAGCTTCGCGCGCAGGTCGTTGGCGGACGGGTGCAGCAGGTGGTGCTGCCCGACGATCTGTCGGTCGCGCTGGAAATCTACGCCCAGGGGCAGCGGCGCTACCTGCTGGCGTCAGCCGACGCGCGAACAGCGCGCGTGCACCTGACGGACGAGAAGCCCCGGCGCGGTGTGGACACGGAGACGCCCCTGCTCCTGCTGCTGCGCAAGTACGTGCGGGGGGGCCGGCTGGTCGATGTGGTTCAGCCGGCGTGGGAGCGTATCCTCCGCCTGCGGTTCGAGCATCCGGAGGGTGCGACGACGTTAGTCGTGGAAACGATGGGCCGGCACAGCAACATCATGCTGCTCGGCCCGAGCTCAATTGAGGGGCTGGATGGAGACGAAGTCGTCCTGGACGCGGTCAAGCGGGTCACGCCGGCCATGAGCCGCGTGCGCCCCATCCTCCCCCAGACGACCTATCGGCCACCTCCGCCCCAGGACAAACTCGCACCCGACCAGCTCACAGAACTCCGCCTGCGCGACATGCTGGATGCGGCCGAGCCGGACGAGCCGTTGTGGCGGCTGCTTCTGCGGGGTGTCCTGGGGCTAAGCCCGTTCTCGGCTCGCGAGGTCGCCTTTCGGGTGGCCGGCCAGCCTCGAGCCCCCGTGAGCGCCGTCGAGACGATCACCCCCTTGCTCGAAGCGATGGAAGCTCTGTTCGCCCCAGTCGAAACGGGCGATTGGCAACCGACGTTCGTGCGAGAAAACGACGAAATCAGCGCATTTGCGCCCTATCCGTTGACGCAGTTCGAGAACCGCGAGCCGGCCAACAGCATCAGCGCCATCGTCGGCGCGTACTTCGCCCAGGAGATCGGGCGCGACACCTACGCCGAGGCGCGCGCCGGCGTGCAGTCGCTCATCGACGATGCTCGTGACAGGCTGGAGCGCCAACTGTACTCGTTGGAGCGCTCCCTGGTCAGCCCGGCAGAATTGGATCGACTTCGCCGGAGTGGCGAGTTGATCCTGGCCAACCAGTGGCAGATCGAGCCGGGTCAGACAGTGCTGGAAGCGCCGTACGAACTCGACGGGGAGCCGCTGCGTGTCAAGCTGGATCCGACCAGGTCGCCAGTGGAGAACGCCCAGGCTTACTTTGAGCAGTACGGCAAGGCGAAGCGGGCCGGCCAGCGCGTGCCGGCGCGTATCGCCAGAACCAAATTGCAGCTCGACTATGTGGACCAGTTGGAAACCGACCTGGCCCTGGCCGAAACGCGGCCCGACATCGACGCGGTGCGCGAGGCGCTGGTGGAGGCCGGCTTCGTCCCGGAGAAGCGCCGGCGCCGGCCCTCCGGCCGCTCCCAGCCGATCCGCATCGAGATCGACGGGTTCACGGTCTGGATCGGTCGCAACGCCCGCCAGAACGATGAGGTGACGTTCAAACGCGCCGCAGCCGGCGATCTGTGGCTGCACGCCAGGGGCATCCCCGGCGCGCACGTGGTGGTCAGGCAGGCCGGCAGGCCGGCGCCCGAGCCGGTTATCCTCTCCGCAGCGCAGATTGCCGCCTATCATTCCAGCGCCCGCAACGACACACGCGTCGCCGTGGACGTCACCGAAGTCCGTCGCGTTCGTCGCATCAAGGGCGGCGCACCTGGCCAGGTGGTGTACACGCACGAGCGTACGCTGCATGTGGAGCCGAAACCAACATCATGAGGGATTGGATAGTGGGTATTGGGTATTGGGTATTGGATATTGGCAATCGGAGACGTTGTAGCCAGTCGCAATACCCAATATCCGATACCCAATATCTAATCTCCAAGATCGGCATACGAGCCGGCAATCAGGTCGCCCTCAGCGATGCCGAACGCTTGCAACATCTCCTCCGCTTGAGCGTGGCATGACTCCTCGCTGCGGTCGTCGATGACCATCACCTCGAACTCGATAAACGTGCCGAGTCCGTGGACGGTGTCCAGGTGGATTCGGACGTTATCCGCCTGCCACAGCTCGCGCTGTTTGCTCACCTGCGTCAGCACACCCAGCGCGTCCGAGAGGAGCCGGCGCAGGCCGGCTGCGTCCTCGACGAGCACCACCTGGAAGTCGCTGGCCTTCGGGGCCGGCTGGTCGGGCCGGCGGTAGAACACCAGTTGGTCCGGCCCGGGTTCCTGCTCGCGGAGCTTCAACCGGCCTGCCGGGACGCGGAAGTAGGTATCCACCTGGTGCAGGGTCGCGGTGGGTTGCGCCCCCAGGTGGCCGGCGGTCTGGCGCGCGCGATCCAGATCGTGGCATCGTGCTTTGATCTCAATGTTCTTCACAAGTTAACTCCTCGCGGGGTAGATCTCCTCCCTGGCTGTCACTAGGAAGCTTCCCAACCCAGGCTGATTGACATTAGCCCACTTGGCCAGCGTTCAAGGCGAGCATACTACACTTGGGCAAAACTGTCACAACGGAGTATAATGGCATGAGAAACACCAGTAGGGACACCGAAAGGC
>JBHHTZ010000248.1:0-5995 GCA_046753605.1 Anaerolineae bacterium | reverse complement strand
GGCAACCCGACCAGCTTTATGGAGGCCCTGGCCGAGCACGAGCCGCGCGACCCGCAGACGAACAAAATGGTGCCCATCGTGCTGCTGGTGCCAGGGGTGCGCCCACCTCAAACCAGCCGCACCTACCTGTTCCTCGGCCTGGAGGACCAACGCCTGGAGTTTTACCGAGGGGAAGAAGCGTAGTGAGTGATAGTGATCAGTAATCAGTGACCAGTAATCAGTGTTCGGTAAGGCCAATCATTGGTCACTGATTACTGATAACTGATAACTGATAACTGACCACTGACCACTGGCAAGCGAGGGATTATCATGCACATCCGCGACATATTCGCCACCGCCATCCAGGAGCGAATCGAGCCCGTCGTCAAGGTGTCCGACCGCCGGCCGGCGGTGATGCTCAACGAGCTGGCCAACCTGGTGGTCACGCCCCAGTGGGAACGCCACCTGCACCGTGCCCTGGATGCCTACACCTACGCCGCCGACCGCGAGGACGAGCAGGGCATCGGCATCTGGATCAGCGGCTTTTTTGGGTCGGGTAAGTCGCTGCTCATGAAAGTGCTGGGCATGCTGCTGGAGGGCGGTGAGCTGGAAACGCAGTCGGTGGACGATGTCTTCCTCAATCGGCTGCCGGCCTCCAGCCCCGACCGCGCCGACATCCAACGCTTCCTGCGCGTCTGCCGGCTCAAGACCAGCACCACCGCCGTGGGGGGCAATCTGCACGCCATGCTCACCAGCCAGGAGGATTCCCTGGCCCTCATCACCTTCAAGCTGTTTGCCCACCACCGTGGCTACACCCACAACTGGCCCCTGGCCTGGGCGATCGAATACCAGATCGACCGGCGCGGGTTGACCGACGAGTTCCGCCGGCAGGCGAGCCAGCACTCAGGCCTGCCCTGGGACGAGGTGGCGGTGGATCCCGAGTTCTACCTGGACGATCTGTACGCCGCCGCGGCCGATGTGCTGCCGGATCACTTCGAGGGCGGTGTGCCGGCCGTCGAGCGAGCGGTGCAGGCAGTCACCCGCGGTGGGATCGACGCCGTCAAGCTCATCGAGCGGCTGCGGCGCTGGTGCGAGGCCCAGGACGAGGGCGGCCGGCGTCACAAGTTGCTGCTCCAGTTGGATGAGCTGGGCCAGTGGATCGCCAGCGGCAACGCCTACGATCGCACCATGCAGGTGCAGGCCCTGGCCGAGGAAGCGGCGGAGCGGGGCGCCGGTCGCATCTGGCTGGCCGTGACCGCCCATGGCGATGTGCAGACCCTGCAGCAGAACGTCCAGCAGGAGTACTATGCCAAGATCATCCAGCGCTTCGCCATCCAGTGCAAGCTCAGCAACGACGACATCAGCCAGGTGGTGGAGGAGCGGCTCCTGCGCAAGACCCAACTGGCCCGCGTCGCCCTCACCCAACGTTTCGAGGAGCGCAGTGGCGAGTTGATGGACCTGGGTACGGTCCAGGGCGCTCAGCGCGTCTATCCCGCGCCGGACGGGGAGAACTTCGCCCTGTTCTACCCCTTCATGCCCTGGGCCGTCACCGTCATCCCCGATGTGGTCAAAGGGATCGCCCAGGCCGCCGGCCGCGAAGATGCGCTGACCGGCTCCAACCGCACCATGATCGGCGTGGTGCAGGGGGCGATCCTGGAGACGCCGGGGCTGCTGGAGAGCCGCGTCGGCCGGCTGATTGCGCTGGCCGACCTGTACGATCAGCTCGCCTCTGATGTGCCCATCGAGACCAAGACCGACCTCAACCGCATCGCCGAGGCCGTCCCCGACGCCACCGACTTCACGCCGCGCGTGGCCCGCGCCCTCTTCCTGCTGGGACAGGCGCAGTACATCCCCACTACCCTGGACAATGTGGCCCGCGCGCTGGTGGATCAGTTGGACGGCAATCTCTCAGCCGCGAGCAAGCAGGTCGAGGCCGAACTGGAACGGCTGGTCGCCGCCGGCTACGCCAAGCACGTCGGCGAGCAGTACGTGTTCCTCAGCACCCAGCAGCGCACCTTCCAGGACCGGGTGCGGGCGCGGCAGGAGGAACTGCTGAGCCAGAGCTACGAGTTGAGCCAGAAGCTCAAGGACTATGACAGCGAGGAGGCGCTGCGCTTCGAGCGCGTGCCGCTGCAGGAGCGTGAGATCTCCCTGCGGCTGGAGATCGACGGGCGCGTGGTGCGCAACCCCAGCGCCCACGTCACGCTGCGCCTGTTCAGCCCCATCCAGCGCGCGCTGGACCCCCAGATCGCCGATGACGACGCCATGCGCCAGCGTTCGGCCCAGGACCCGGACAACGTCACCATCCGTCTGGTCGACGTACCCGGCTTTCGCAAGGCCCTGGCGCTGGCAGTGGCCACCGAAGAGGTGGCCAACCAGGTGATCAACTCCGCCCAGGCGTCCGGTCCCGAGGAAGAGGTGGCCCGCCAGGCCAGGCAGATCGACCTGCCGGCCCACCGCGATGACGTGCGCCGGCTGTTGGCGCAGGCGGTGCGCGGCAGCACAGTGTTCTTCCGGGGCACTTCCTACCAACTGGCGCCCGGCGAGAGCGCCAGTGCGGCCGTGCGGGCAACGCTGGCCCAGATTCTGCCCAACATCTACCCGCGCTTCTCCGAGGCGCCCTATCGCGTCACCAACGAGGTGTCCGCCGTTAAGGCGGCGCTGAGCGGCAACCCGACCAACGCCGACCTGAAGGCGCTGGGCGTCTACAAGGCGGATGGCACTCTCAACGATAGCCACCCGCTCCTGAGCGCGCTGCGCGGCCGGCTGCCCCTGGCCGAGGACCAGTCGCCTGTCAACGCCGCCGACCTGCGCGATGAGTTCGAGCGCCCGCCCTTCGGCTGGGACGGCAACTGCGTCAGGGTGGGGCTGGCGCTGTTGCTGCGCGCCTCGGCCTGCCGGCTCATCTCCGATGGCCAGCCCCTGGCCGACCCCAACGATCCCCAGGTGGAACGCCTGCTGACCCGGGAGCTTGAATTCAAGCGCGTGCGCGTGCAAGGGGTGCGCTCCGACCTCAGCATGCGCGAGTTGATGCAGATCCGCGATGCCATCCAGCGCATGTACGGCGTGAAGACGGATCTCATTCCCGCGACGCTCCACAGCACCCTGGGTGAGCGCCTGGCCGAGACGGCCGGCCAGGCCCAGGAGCTGCAGCAGTGGGCCAGGACCGCTCAGTGCCCGCTGCCCCTGGAGTTCGACTCCGGCACGGAACTGGTGTCGGAGCTGCTGAACAGCGGCGTGCCGGCCCGACGTCTGCCCACTTTCCTGGAGCAGGCCGACCGTCTGGTGGCCTACTCGAAGCAACTGCAAGACCTGCTCCAGTTCCGCACAGATCACGGCCGCACCTTCACCGATGTGCGCGACCTCTTCAACCAGATGGTCTACGCCGGCGTCGATCTACCCGAAGTGGATCGGTTTATCGACGACTGGCAGACAGTCACCCAGGAGCGCACCGTCACCGAGCCGGCCCGCTGGAACGAGATCATGCAATCCTACCGCGCCGCCCGGCAGGCCATCACCGATCAGATTGCCGCGTGGCGCCAGGAAGCCCAGGGACGCCTGGCCGAAATCAACACCGAGCTAGAAACCCGCGTCCGCGACGCCGGCGTCCCCGAAGAGAAGGTGACGGAGGAAGCCGAGGGACTCGCCGAGATGTTCGAGTCGGTTCGCCAGGGTTTGGGGCAGGCGGATGACAATCTGTATCGGGCGAAGGGCCTTCTGACTGCGCTGGCCGGCGCCGAGCTGGACTACCAGCGCTATCTGCGGGAGTTGCGACTCCGCTACAAGCCGGACGATGTACCCAGTGAGGTTCACTTGCGCTGGACTGAGCTTGTCAGCCCAACCCGCATCACATCACCCGACGACCTACAACAAATGCTGACCCGAATCAGCCAACGCATCCAAAACGAACTGGACCAAAACCGCACCATCATCATCGAATGAGACCAATATGACAGCGAAGCGGAGGCTGAACCGAGCGGAGACACTACATCGGATTTAGAATCAAACGGATGGGATAGAGGAGAAATCCGTTCCTTTTCTCAATCCGCTGTAGTGTTCCCGCCAACCAACAAACCAACACCATGCAAAAGCGCCACAAAGACCTTCTTCGCACCCTGGTCAAAGAACTGCGCCACATCCTCGCCGGCCACGAAGACAAGGCCGGCGCCTGGCAGCGCGGCGACCTGGACCGCGAGCTCGAACGCCTGGGCTTCGCCCCCGACGGCGCCATCACCCCCATCGACGCCCTGCGGAACCCCACGCCCGAAGAGGTCCGCGCCTACCGCGTCGCCGAAGTCCAGCTCGCGCCGCTGCCCCAAGAACAGCGCCCGCCGGCCCGCGCGGAACTCATCGAGCGCGCTGCCTACTCGTGGATCAACCGGCTGCTGGCGCTGCGGGCCATGGAGGCCCGCGACCTGATCGACGAAACCCTGCGCCAAAACCCGGCCTACGACGGCGTCTCCGAGGCGCTCTACATCCTGCGCCACCAGGCCCCCGCCCGCACTACCGGCGCCGACGCCGGCTGGTGGGCCGTGATCGACGACGCCTGCGACGTCCTGAGCCCGTCGAAGGGCGCCCGGCAGGCCGGCGCCCTCCCCGGCCTCTTCGATCCCGCCGACCCGGCCGTCGCCCTGCGCCCCAGCGCCTCGGCCCTGCTGCGCTGCATCGCTCTGGTGGGTGGCGACGTCAACGGCTTCAGTCTTGAGCAATCCGACGCCGCCTTCGCCGACCCCGACGCCATCGGCTGGGCCTATCAGTTCTACCAGGAGGAGGCCAAGGCGCGCGTCTACGCCAAGCTGGGCAGCGGCGGCAAGGCCGAAACCCGCGCCGAGATCGCCGCCGTCACCCAACTGTTCACCGAGCCCTACATGGTGAAGTGGCTGCTCCAGAACAGCCTGGGCCGCTCCTACCACGAAGCCTACCCCGACACCGCCCTCCCCGCGACGTGGGAGTACTACATCGACAGATCAAAGATCGAAGGACTGGACGAAAACCTTCAACTTTCAACTTTCAACTTTCAACTTTCCAACCTGACCGTGATGGATCCCTGCATGGGCAGCGGCCACTTCCTGCGCGAAGCCTTCGACATGCTGGTGGCCATGTACCGCGAGCAGCACCCCGCACAGGACGCGCGGGAGATCGCCGACCGCATCCTGCGCGACCACCTGTACGGCATTGACCTGGACCCGCGCGCCGCACAACTGGCCGCGCTGACCCTCTACCTGCGCGCCTGGGAGCTGGTGCGCGACGAGCAGCGCCGGCGGGGCGAATACGGCGCCGTGGCCTACCGGCCGCCGGCCATGAACCTGGCCACCACCCCCAGCGGCCTCGACGAGGGCGCCCTGGAGCGCCACCTGCAGCGCCACCCCGAGGACCGCATCTTCAAGCCGCTGCTGGAGGGCATCTTCGCCGCCCTGGAGCAGGCCCACATCCTGGGCAGCCTGCTGCGCCCCGGCGAGCACCTGGACGAAGCCCTGGCCGCCTTCGAGAAACCTGGTACCCTCCCTCTAGGCCTCGACGCCGATGACGCCGCCCTCCGCCGCACCCTGACCGAGCTGGCCAAACACGACCCGGCCGAACTCAAGCGCCTGCTGCTGGACCGCGTGGCCCAGAGTTTTGCTGCCGAAGCCGGCAGTGCCGATGTATCAGCGGCGCTCTTCGGGCGCGAAGCTGAGCAAGGTGTCCGGCTGCTACAGCTACTCGATCGTCACTACACGGTCGTTGTGACAAATCCGCCATACATGAATAGCGGCAGCATGGGCCAACAGTTAAAGGCTTTTGTAGCCGATCATTATAAGCCTGGTAGACGTGATTTGTATGCTGCCTTTATCAGTCGATGTCTCAGATTGAGTTGTTACATGGGGCGCGTGGCTATGGTGACGCAGCAGGGGTGGATGTTTCTACGCACCTTCTCAGCCTTCAGGGCACTCCCCGAAGCAAAATTGGCAAGTGTACAAGACAAGGTGGGACGCGGATTATTGCGTGAGTCTATGATTGAGACATTAGCGCATCTCGG
>JBHHTZ010000247.1:0-6003 GCA_046753605.1 Anaerolineae bacterium | reverse complement strand
AATCTCCACTACCCCATCCTCCTCGCCGGCCTCCTCATGGCCGCAACCCTGCTCATCCTCGGGGCCTGCGGCGGGCCGAGTCCCACGCCGCCACTACCCACGGCGACGCCGGCCCAGCCAACCGCCGCACCGACACAGGAAGCGCCGGCCATCAAAGCCAAACCATCGCCCACGACCGAGGTCATCCAACCGCCGGCCCCCGGAGGCGTCAAGCTGGCATCGCTGGCCGTCTTCCCCCAGGTCAGCGAGCCGCTGATGGTCGTCACCACCCAGCCGGCTGACGGCGCGGAGGGGGTGGCCATCGGCAAGGACGAGGCGCGCATCGTCGTCCAGTTCAACCATCCGGTCGTGCCCCTGGTCTCGGTGGAGGAGCAGGCCGGCCTGCCGCAGCCGCTCAGCATTGATCCGGCGGTGGAGGGGAAGGGGCAGTGGCTGAACACCTCGACCTTCGAGTTCACGCCTACCGAGAGCCTCAGGCCATCCACGCGCTACACCGTCAGGGTCCAGGCCGGCCTCACCGACATCCTGGGCGCTGAGCTGAGCAGGGGCTACGTCTTCAGCTTCGTCAGCGCCTTCCCAGCGGTGGCAACGACCTATCCCGAGCACAACAGCATCTACGTCGGGGCTACCCAGCCGATTTCCGTCACCTTCAACCAGGCGATGGACCACGCCTCGGCGGAGGCGGCGTTCAAGCTCCTGCCCCTGGGTGGCGGGCCGGCAGTGGCCGGCACGTTCCGCTGGGAGGGGAACAGCCCTGCACTGAGCGGGGCCGAAGTGATGGCCTTCACGCCCGATACATCCCTTGACTACCGTGCTGACTACGTGGCAACCGTCGCCGCCGGCGCCAGAGCCGCGACGGGTGAAGCGGCTACCCAGAGCGACTACGCGTGGCGCTTCCGCACCGCCGCCAGGCCGGCGGTCGTCGAGACGTCGCCGGCCGATGGCGAACAGGAAGCCCTGGCCATCCGCGATGGCTTCACCATCAGATTCGCCGCGCCGATGGATCCCGAGGAACTTCAGGTGACGATCCAACCGACCATCACGCACCAGAGCGCGTGGTGGTCCGACGAGGAGACCGTCGCCCACGTCAGGGGCGGCTGGCTGGCGTCGCAGGCATACACCGTGACTATCGGGGCCGATTCGCTGTCGCGCTACGGCGATCCTCTGGGCGAAGACGTGGTGGTGCGCTTTACCGCAGCCCCCCTGGAGCCACAACTCTTCCTCAACACCGCCGGCGACATGGGGCTGTACAACGCCTACCAGACACCGCGCATGTTCGCCACCTTCACCAATCTGGACCGGATTGACTTCAGCCTGTATCGGGTTGATCGTGCTGATTTCATGCGGCTCACCGGCGAAAACCGCTGGCGCATCTGGGAGAAATACCTGCCGCCGGCTGAGAACCTGCTGCGTGAGTGGTCGGTTTCACCTGAAGCGCCCCTCAACGCCAGCCGGCGCATCTCGACCACGCTGACGGTCGACCCTGGGGGCCGGCTGGCTCCAGGCACATACCTCGTGCGCGTTCACAGTGACGAGGTCAATAACCCGTTTGGGAACAAGCACCTGCTGGTCGTCTCCCGGCTCAACCTGGCCCTAAAACGCACCGATTCCGAGGCGTTGGTTTGGGCTACGGACCTTCAGTCGGGCCGGCCAGCCGCCGATCGGCCTATCGCCATCTACAGCGACACTGGCCGCAAGTTGGTCGAAGGTCGGACCGATGCGGACGGTGTCTTCCGAGGCAGTTTCGCGCAGCAGAAGGAGCCGTGGCGTCCGATGTTCGCCATCAGCGAGATCGACGGGCAGATCATAGCTGCCGTTGGGACGGACTGGCAGGAGGGCATCAGCCCGTGGGAGTTCAACCTACCCTACAACCCACAGCGCCAGAAGTACTACGCCAATATCTACACCGATCGGCCCATCTACCGGCCCGGCCAGACGGTCTACTTCCGCGGCATCCTGCGCGTGGACCACGATGGCACGTACAGCTTACCCGACGTCGAATCCGCCCCCATCACCGTCCGCGATAGCCAGGGCAAGGAGTTGCTGACAACCGACCTGGAACTCAGCCAGTTCGGCACATTCAACGGCGAAGTGCAGTTGTCGCCGGCGGCGCCTCTGGGCTACTACAGCATCGAGTTGGTCATCGGTCCCGAGGGACCCGGTCGCTTCTACAGCAGCCAGAGCTTCCAGGTGGCGGCTTTCCGCAAGCCCGAGTTCCAGGTCGAGGTGCGGACCGACCGGCCGGAATACGTCCAGGGGGAGACGATTAGTGTCGATGTCGCTGCGACCTACTTCTTCGGCGGGCCGGTGGCCGGCGGCCAGGTCCAGTGGCGGCTGCTGAAGGATGACTACTTCTTCCATCCGGACACGGTCAAGGGCTTCTGGGACTTCACCGACTACGACGTGACCGAGCGGCGTTTCTACAACCCGCAGGGCGAGGTGGTCAGCGAGGGCGAGGGGACGCTGGACGACGAGGGCCGGCTCAGCTTCCAGGTGCCGGCGGACGTCAGCGAGTACCCCCTCAGCCAGGTATTCACCATCGACGTCGAGATCACCGACATCAACAACCAGGCAGTGGCGAACCGGGCCAGCGCTGTGGTTCACAAAGGCAACTTCTACGTCGGCCTGCGCCCCCAGGAGTATGTTGCCAGCGTCGGCGACGAGGTCGGCATCGACGTTATCACGGTTGACACCGAGGGACTGACTGTCACCGATAAGCTGGTGGACGTCTCTTTCTTCCAGCGCACCTGGTACAGCGTCAAGGAGAAGCGTGAGGACGGCAGCTTCTACTGGACCAGCTCGTACACCGACACCCTGGTCAGCAAGACCCAGGTCACCTCGGACGAGAACGGCTACGCGGAGGCCCGGTTCACGCCGAAGGAGGGCGGTGTGCACCGCGTGGTGGCCGAGGCCACCGATGGTGACGGCAACCAGATTCGCAGCGCCACGTACGTCTGGATCAGCAGCCGGCAGTTCGTCAACTGGCGACAGGAGAACAACGACCGCATCGAGCTGGTCGCCGACAAGAAGACCTATCAGCCGGGCGATGTGGCCGAAATCCTGATCCCCGCGCCCTTCGAGGATAGCCAGGCCCTGCTGACTGTTGAGCGCGGCACGATCCGTCGGGTGCAGCGCCTGGAGCTGAAGGGCAACAGCGAGACGATCCAGTTGCCCATCGAATCTGACGACGTACCCAACATCTACGTCTCCGTGATGCTGGTCAAGGGTACCGGACCAGAGGTTGTGGCCGGTCTCCCGACCGCGCCACTGCCCCAGTTCAAGATCGGCTACACCAACCTGCAGGTCTCGGTGCGCGAGAAGCTGCTCGACGTGCGCGTCCGACCGGACAAACTCGGCGCGTACCAGCCCCGCGACACCGTCACCTACGACGTCGAGGTCAAGGACCACGCGGGCCAACCCGTCCAGGCGGAGCTGTCACTGGCGCTGGTGGACAAGGCCGTCCTGTCCCTGGCGGCCGACACCTCAACGCCGCTGGACCGGGCCTTCTACGGCCAGCGCATGCTCGCTGTGGGCACAGCCGCGTCGCTCACCCGCTCGGCAGCCCGGCTGAACGAGCAACTGGCCGCCGAGGCGAAGGGCGGCGGCGGCGGCGAGATGGAGGCCGGCACAGTTCGCCGCACCTTCCAGGACACCGCCTACTGGAACGCGTCGGTCGTGACGGATGAGAACGGGAAAGCCCAGGTCCAGGTGACATTGCCGGACAACCTGACCACCTGGAACATGAGCGCCAAAGGCGTCACCGGCGCAAACACCCTGGTCGGCCAGAGCACGGTGGACATCATCGCCACCAAGGACGTGCTGGTCCGGCCCGTCACCCCCCGCTTCGTGGTCGTCGGTGACAACATCCAACTGGAAGCGGTGGTCAACAACAACACCGACCAGCCTGTGGATCTGGACGTTTCTCTGGAGGCCGAGGGACTGGAACTCTTCGGCGATGCCAGCCACCCCCTCACCGTCCCCGCCCGAGGCAAGGCCAAGGTCGTCTGGCAAACCCGCGTCAATCTCCAATCCCCAATATCCAATATCCAATATCCAGCCCCCGATGCCTACAGCGCGCTCCTGGTCCGCATGACCGCCCAGGGCAGCGGCTACCAGGACGCGGTCGAGCTGACCCTGCCGGTCTACCAGTTCAGCAGCCCGGAGGTGGTGGCCACCGCCGGCCAGGTGGACCGGACAACCACCGAGCAGATCAAGCTGCCGGCGAAGATTGACACCTCCCAGGGCGAACTGACGGTGGAGGTCAATCCGTCGCTGGCGGCGGCCAGCCTCGACAGCCTGACATGGCTGAAGTCCTTCCCCTACGAGTGCAGCGAGCAGACGGTCAGCAAGTTCCTGCCGAACGTGGTCACCTACCGCGCGCTGGCTGATCTGGGGGTGGAGCGGCCGGCCCTGCGGGCGAACCTGGAGGCCCAGGTGGCCCAGGAAATCCAGCGGCTGTACGCGCTCCAGCATCCCGACGGCGGCTGGGGCTGGTGGCTGAGCGACGAGAGCCGGCCCTGGCTGACCGCCTACGCGCTGTTCGGCCTGACCGTGGCGGACGAGGCCGGGTTTGCAGTGGATCAGGACGTGATGGACCGCGCTGCCGGCTACCTGACCGACTACCTGGACCAGCCGGTGGACGTCGCCGAAGGCTGGGACCTGAACCAGCGCGCCTTCATCGTCTACGTGTTGAGCCAACGGGTCAAGTTCCCGACCAGCCGGGCCGTGACGCTCTACGACCGCCGGGCATCGATGTCGCTGTACGGCAAGGCGTTCCTGGCGTTGGCGCTGCAAAACGTCTCGGTAGCTTCGGGCCAATCCCAGGATACGCGAATCCAGGGGCTGATTGCCGACCTCACCGGTGCTGCCAAACTGAGCGCCACCGGGACGCACTGGGAAGAGAGAGAAGTCGATTACTGGACGATGAACACCAACACCCGGACGACGGCCATCGTCCTGATGGCCCTGGCGCGGCTCGATCCCGAGAACGTGAACCTGCCCAACACGGTGCGCTGGCTGATGGTCGCCCGCAAGGAAGGGCACTGGGAAACGACCCAGGAGACAGCCTGGTCGGTGCTGGCTCTGACCGACTTCATGAAGTCCACCGGCGAACTGGAGGGCCAGTACACCTTCAGCGTTGAGCTTAACGGCGAGATGATGAAGGAGGGCCAGGTAGATAGTTCCAACGTCGATCAACCGGTCAAGCTGGTGACGCCCATCCAGGACTTGCTGCTCGATGTGGCCAACGAGTTGGTCATCAACCGCGATGGCACGGGCCGGCTGTACTACACGGCCAACCTGCGCTACTACGTGCCGGCGGCCGAGCTGCAACCCCTGGACCGGGGCATCATCATTGGCCGGCAGTACTTCAAGGTCGATCCCAAGACGCTGAAGCCAACAGACGAGATCGCCGAGTCGGCTCAGGTGGGCGATGTGGTCCAGGTGAAGCTAACCATCATCGCCCCGACGGACCTGCACTACCTTCTGGTGGAGGACCCGCTGCCGGCCGGCTTCGAGGCCATCGACACCAGCCTGAAGACGAGTAGCGCCGCGGCGCAAGGCCCACAGTTCCAAGAGGTGGTCCCCGAAGGTGAAGAGGTGCCGTGGTGGCGGCGGTTCTGGTGGAGCTACTGGACGCAGTCGCAACTGCTGGACCAGAAGGTGGCGCTATTCGCCACGTTCCTGCGCCGGGGCACCTACGAATACACCTACCTGATGCGCGCCAGCGTGGCCGGCGACTTCAACGTCCCGCCGGCCCACGCCGAGGAGATGTACTTCCCGGAGGTTTTCGGGCGGAGCGCCGGCGGGTTGTTCAGTGTGGGGCCGGCGGAGTAGCGGAATGGCGAGACGGGGCCTGGCCGGCAACCAGGCCCCCTTTCTTACTTGCTTGTATGCGAATCAATTCAATATCGAAGAGTTCATTCATCAAGGATGTCACGCAACAATTGCTCAATCTCCTGATCGGGGAAGTAGATGTGGAATCGGTTGAATGCTTCGCGAGTA
>JBHHTZ010000246.1:0-6005 GCA_046753605.1 Anaerolineae bacterium | reverse complement strand
CCCAAGTTTCAGACGGCCCACGGCCACCAGGTCAGCATGCGCTACGGCGTGTGGAACGGCAGCGGCTACGACTCCGACCGTCTGACCTTCATCAATCTCCCCGTCCTCAAGCGACACGGCATGGCCGGCGCCACCATCGCCTGGAAGAACCTGATCGGCTTCGTCACCATCCGCAACCATGACAGCCGCTACGGCAGTTGGGACACCATGCACGACTACTTCTGGGGCTACACGGGCAGCGCCAACCGCGACTACGGGCTGATTGGGCGTGAGATCGCCCTCGTCCGCGCTCCAGACCTGAACGTGGTGGATGCCATCTGGGTGGGGATCGACGACAACACCAGCGGACGCGCCTCGCGCCAGGACATCCTGGTGGCCAGCCGCGACGCCTTCGCCGTGGACTGGTACGCGTCGGAATACGTGCTGCGCCCGGTGGCAGCCTGGCCGGAAGATGCTTCGGCGGCGCGGGCCGGCACGTTTCGCGACGCCACCCGCGCCAACCAGAACGCGGCCGCGTCCACCTGGCGCGATGGGAGCTACCCCTACATCGACTTGCTTGACTCCTACGACGGCAGCACACCCAGCGACGCCGAGAGAAACCAGATGAACGCCTACGTCGTCGCCGGCGCCGCGCCGGCCACCAGCACACCGACGGCCACATCCACCCCGACCCCGACCAGCACGCCGACCGCCACGTCCACGCCGACCGCCACGCCATCAGTGCCGGCCAGCGCCTGTCTGACCGACGCCGATGGGGATGGATACGTGGATGTCGTGGACATCGAGACGACGGCTCAGGATCAGGATTGCATCGTCTACCTGCCGCTGATTGCCAGCCACTGGCGCGAACCCTGGAGCTCAGTCACGCCCACCCCGACGCCGACGCCCACCACCGCCATGCCCTCCGGCCTCATCCATCCCTCGGACCTGACCTACCTGGGGGCGTTCGCCTACCCAGCCGGCGACGAATGGGCTTACAGCGGCCACGCGCTGTCCTACTACCCCGAAGGGGATCCCGCCGGGCCGGCCGATGGCTATCCTGGTTCGCTCTATACCGCCGGCCACGCCTGGAACGACCTGGTGGGAGAGATCGCTATCCCCGCGCCCGTGATAGCCGACGCTTTCGACGACCTGCCGGCGGCCTCTGTGCTCCAGCCGCTGACGGACATCACCGGCGGTTGGAAGGACAACTGCACCCACAATGACGACTGCATCTATCGCGAGGTGGACGGTCTGGAGTATCTGCCTAACATCAACAAGATCGCCTGGAACCTGCGGGACTGGTACAACACGGCCGGCTACGATCAGGATTCCCTGGGCTGGAGCGAGCTGAACATGAGCGGCGCTCAAGGGGTGTGGCACATCGGAGACCGCCCGTCGGACGGCAATCTCTTCCACAATGCCAAAACCTGCAACTATCTCTTCAAAGCGCCTGAGGACTTTGCCGGCCAATATCTCGAAGGGAAATGGCTCATCGCCGGCAACCATCGACAGGCCGGCGCTTTTGGCGGTTCTCAGGGACCGACGTTGTATGCCCTCGCCCCCTGGGAAGACGGCAATCCCCCTGCCTCCGGGCAGAACCTGGATGCGTTGGCCCTGCTCTACTACCCTGAAATCTACCCCGGATGCCTCGACAACCCAGACGAATGTTACTTTCCCAACTACCGTCCCGCCGATGACTGGGGCGGCGGGGCCTGGGTGCAGACCGCGGACAAAAGCGGCATCCTGATCTTCGGGCGAAAGGGGCTGGGAGACAACTGCTACGGAACGCCGGAAGAGTGTGGTGGAGATGCGTGCGATCCATACAAGGGCTACCATGCCTATCCGTATGAGCCCCAGATACTCTTCTACGACCCAGACGAGTTGAGAGAGGTAATGGCCGGAACCAGAGAGCCCTGGGAGGTGGTACCCTATGCGGTCTTCAGTCCAATTGACGAAGTCTTTGGTCAGGGATGTGCTATACTTGGGGCCGCGGCCTACGATCGGGAAAGGGGACTCATATACGTGACGGAACGGGAGGCCGGGCCGTGGGGAGAGACCGCAGTGCATGTGTGGCGGGTGGTGGAGTAGGGGGGAACTTGGCTCCCCTCCCCCAGATTTTGGGGGAGGGGCCGGGGGTGGGGGCCATACGCGGCTAGTCTGGCAATGAAAGGTTTGCTGCATCAGGAGGTAAACATGCGTCACAACGCTGTCAGAATCAGGTTTTTGATCGTCCTCATGGTGGTTGGTGCACTGGCTGCTCTTACGCTGGCGCCATCTGAACCAGTTGCCGGCCGTTCAGCACCGAGCGCCGGCGAGCGCCACTACGACCTGGGCGACGGTCGCTACGTAGCCATCGTGCCGGCTGACACCTACAACCAGGAAGCCTACATTGACACATACGTTGACTCCTTCTCTCCGGGCACGGATCATTGCACTGACTCTAAGTTGGAGGTGGAGTACTACGTAGACGAGTTCGGAACGCGCTATCGGCGGGCCTATCTGGGCTTCCATCTCTCCAGCATACCGGCCAATGCCGTCGTCACCTCGGCCACTTTCTACGCCTACCTGTACGATGCCGGCGGTGACAGTTCCGTCAGCATCGGCTTGCGGCGGGTAACATCCTCCTGGGGCTGCCCCCGCACCTGGAACAACAAGCCCCCGTCCACAGGCTACGTCAGCCGCTCGATCAGTTCCAGCAGCGGCTGGAAGAGCTGGCCTGTGACGAGCCTGGTGCAGAACTACTGGATCGGGCGGAACTTCGGCGCCTCGCCCAACTTCGGGCTGGAACTGCGCGGTCCGGAAAGCGGCGGCGCGAGCCGGTACCACTGGCGCTACTTCCGCTCCAAGAACGCCGGCAGCAACCACCCCTACCTGGTCGTGATCTACCAGCTCCCCTCGCCGACGCCCACCCGCACGCGCACTCCCACTCGAACGTCCACACCCACTCGGACGCTGACGCCCACGCCAACGCGCACGCCGACCCCGTCCCGCGAGTGCGACTTCCCGCTGGTGGTCAACAACACCGACGACGTGGATGACGAAGCCTGCGACGGGACTCACTGCTCACTGCGAGAGGCCATTCTGTGCGCCAACGACCACCGTGGTCCCGACGTCATCTCGTTCGACATTCCTGACACAGACACCGGCTTCACCGGTTCGGTGTGGCTGATCGCGCCACACAGCGCCCTACCCGAACTGACCGACGCCGGCACGACCATCGACGGGCCGTCGCAAGCGGCCAATCGGGGGAACACCAACGCCGCCGGCCCGGAGATTGTGCTTTCGGGCGCCAGCGCCGGCGCTTCCAACGGCCTGTACATCCGCGCCAGCGACTGCGAGGTCCGCGGCTTGGATATCGGCGGCTTCGAGCTGAGCGGCATCCTGCTGAGTGGCACGGGCGCGAGCAACAACACCATCGCTGACAACTTCATCGGGGTCGCTGCCGACGGCGCTGCCGGTTTCGGCAACGACCGGCATGGCGTGGAGATCGTAGGCAGTGCTCGCAGCACCCAGGTGAACGGCAATGTTATCAGCGGGAACAACCTGGCCGGCATCTGGGTCGGCGGCACAGGCTCCGAGCAGCAGAACGTGATCAGCGAGAACAGGATTGGCGCCAACGCCAGCGGCACAGCGGCCATTCCCAATCGCCAGGGCGGCGTGCAAATCATGCACGGCGCGCACCACAACACAGTCGGCCCTGACAACGTGATCTCCGGTAACGGTGCGGGGGGCTTTGGCAACGGGGTCTCGATTGGGGCCGGCTCGGACCACAACACCGTCATAGGCAATCGCATCGGCACCGATGCCGGCGGTACAGCGGCGCTGCCCAATGGCCGGCACGGAGTGGATGTCGCCGGCTCCGAGCAGATTGTCGTAGAAGGGAACCTGCTGAGTGGCAACACCTACTCCGGCATCAAGATGTACGCCGGCGGCAACAACCAGGTGCGCGGCAACATCATCGGCCTGAACGCCGACGGCACGGCCGCGGTGCCGAATAGCAGCGAAGGCTTCATCATCGAGGATGGGGCGACGAATATCACTGTGGGCGGGGCCACGGCGGCTGAGCGCAACGTCATCAGTGGCAACGGCGGAAACGGCATCGGCATCAAGGACCCGCCGACCGCTCACATCACGATTCTCGGCAACTACATCGGTACGGATGCTGCCGGCAGCGGCGCTATCCCCAACGGCGCGAACGGCCTCCAGTTGTTCGATCACGTACATGACATCACCGTCGGTCCGGGCAACGTCATCGCCCATAACACCGGCCACGGCCTGTACCTGTTTGACGGCGCTCACACCAACGTGATCGGGCCGGACAATGTCATCGCCAGCAACGGAGGCGATGGGATGCGCGTGGACGGCCAGGACACCCTGTACAACACCATCACCCAGAACAGCATCTACGACGATGTCGGACTGGGGATCGAGAACATCAACGGCGGCAACACGGAGCTGCCACCGCCGGCGTTCACCGACTTCACGGTGACCGAAGCCAGCGGTACGGCCACGCTGCCGGGTAGCGCGCCGTGCGCCGGCTGCACCATCGAGGTCTTCTCGGACGACGGGTGGGAGGGCCGGCAGTACCTGGGCTCTGGCGCCACGCTGGCCGATGGCTCGTGGACGGTGACTTTCGCCGCCGCGCCCACGTACGGTGGCCTCACGGCCACCTCCACCGATACCGCCGGCAACACCTCCGAATTCTCCAGCCCGCCGGTCTCGTTCCTCTGGCCCGATGTAGAAGTAGACAAAGAGTTGATCGAGCCGCCAGGTGGTGTGGCCGGCGTCGGCGAGGACGTCGCGTTCCGCATCACCATCCGCAACTCGGGCACCGCCATCCTGACCGGGATAGGGGTCAGCGATGCTTATCCCTCCGAATGCCTGCTGTTCACAGGCAGCGACCCGATGCCGGACACCGTGGATCCGGTGGTGGGTGAACTGACCTGGGACGACGTCACCACCCACTTCGGCGACCTGGATCCTGGGGGCGAGATTTCCTTAACACTCCACTTCCGGGTCATCGCTGCCACCTGCGATCTGGGTCCGCTGGCGGTCAACTGCACCCACGTCGAGGCCCAGGACTCCATAGCGCATGTTGTGGAAGCCCATTGGTGCGACGACGTGACTCTCGAGCCTGGACCGCCGGAGATTGACGTGGGCAAAGAGCCGGAGGATCCGGTGGTATGCGTTGACGATCCGGTTCGATTCTGGGCTAACATCGCCAACACCGGCCACGTGCCGATCACCGACGTTCAGTTGACCGACACCTACGATACCACCTACCTGGAGAGCCTCAACGATCCGGCCTTCTGGGGTCCTGATGATGGCGAATTGACGCACCGGTTTGACCTGAGCGCCTTCCCGATGGGTCCGGGCTTGTTCCTGGGCGGGCTTTTGAATTTCCGGGCCAGGGCCGAAACCTCTTCCACCGTGGATGAGCTGCGAGCTGTGGCCAACGACGACCCCGCCACCGAACATAGCGACACGGCGGAGGTGGCAATCCTGCCGGAGCCAGGGCCGTGTGAGGGCAATCTGGTGGTCAACGGTGGCTTCGAGGAAGGGTGGGCCGGCTGGGTGGCCGGCCTGGGTGCTCCCCGGATCGAGCCGCCAGCGCACGCCGGCGCTTCCTCGCTGCGCCTGGGTATTCTACCGGGCGTAGATATGGCGCGTACCGACATTGCCTACCAGGACGTAACCATCCCCGCCGATGCCCACGACGCCAGCTTGAGCTTCTGGTACAATGTGGATAATGATGGCGATGCCGACATACGGTTCAACAGCTTTGTTGCGCACATTATTGATCATGTTACCGGAGCCAGTCACCGCGTCGTGGATTCGGTGGACAGCGGAGGCTGGCAGCCGGCCACCTTCGACCTCACCCCGTTTATCGGGCAGACGGTCCGAGTCACGTTCGGTGTGACAAACGACGGCGACGGCACTGGCCCGTTGTGGGCCTACGTGGACGACGTGGAAATCTGCACGTCGCACTGCGGCCCCCCGGAACCGCCGCCCGATGGCCCGCC
>JBHHTZ010000245.1:0-6039 GCA_046753605.1 Anaerolineae bacterium | reverse complement strand
AGGCCGGCTACTACCCGCCTTTTGACCGCGACCGTGATGACGATATCGACAGCGATGATATTCAGGATGTGGCCGCCACGTGGCGCACGACCTGCAAGAGCTAAGCCTGGTTAAGGAGGACTTCTCATGCCGTCTTCCAGGCAGGTATCCTCGACGCTAGTCATCATCTGGGGTTGGCTTCGCTCTATCTTGCATTCGCTGCACAAGCCCGCAACATCAGCCGCACGCCCCTTGCGCCCAGCCTGCCAGGTGTGGTAGAATAGCCCGGCTGTCGGAATACATTCGGCAAGTCATACACCACTGGGGGAGGACGCTCGTTGACACTGCTCTATCTTGGATGTGCGTGGATAGCTGGCGTCCTGTTGGCAGCGTGGCTGGAGCCCTCGCTGCCGGCTCTGAGTGCGCTGTCAATAGTCCCGATTGCCGGCCTCGTCCTCCGCCGGCACCACCCCCAGCACCGCCTCATCGCCGGCTGCCTGCTGTTCGCATTGCTGGGCGCAACCCGCTACGTGGTCGCCATCCCCCAGTTCGACGAGCACCACGTGGCCAGCTACACGGACACACAAGACGTCGTCCTGAAAGGTGTCGTGGCCGGCGAGCCCGATGTGCGCGACCGCACCACCAACCTGCACGTGGCGGCCCGCCGGCTGAAAACCGACGGGGCCTGGCGCGACGTCGAAGGGACGGTGCTGGTCCATACCGGCCGCTATCCGGCCCGCCAGTACGGCGATGCGCTTCGTATCTCCGGCGACCTGGAGACGCCACCCGTGTTCGAGGACTTCTCCTACAAAGACTACCTGGCGCGCCAAGGCGTTTACGCCATGATGCGCCGGCCCCGCATAGAGCAGACGGGCGAGGGTGAGGGCAACCCGGTGCTGGCCGGCATCTACGCGCTCAAAGCGCGGGCCAAGACCGTCATCGAGGCCATCTTTCCGGAGCCGGAAGCGTCGCTGCTGGCCGGCATCCTGCTGGGCGTCGAGCGTGGCATCCCGAAAGACGTGCTGGACGCGTTTTCCCAGACCAACACCACGCATATCATCGCCATCTCTGGCTTCAACATCACGATACTCGCCGGCATCTTTGCCCTCATTGCCGGCCGGTTGCTGGACCGGCGGCGGGCCACGCCGGCGGTGATTGCCGGCATTGTTCTCTACACCATACTGGTCGGTGCGAGTGCAGCCGTGGTGCGCGCGGCGCTGATGGGTATCCTGTACGTGGTCGCGATTCACTATGGCCGGCAGAGTGACGCCCTGAACTCCCTGATCGCGGCCGCTGTCGCGATGACACTCCTGAATCCGTACACCCTGTGGGACGTGGGCTTTCAGCTCTCCTTCGCCGCCACTCTGGGCCTGATCCTCATTGTGCCGCCCCTGGCAGACACCTTCGAGCGCGGAATTGCGCGGTTCATCGACCAGGACCGGGCGCGGACAACGGCCCAGTTGCTGAACGAAGCGCTCATCGTGACGCTGGCCGCCCAGGTGGCGACTATCCCCATCATGGTCTACTACTTCCACAAGGTGTCGGCCGTGGGGCTGGTGGCCAACTTCCTGATTCTGCCCGTCCAGCCAGCAGTGATGATCCTCGGCGGGATCGCGACGCTGGCCGGCCTCATCGCCTTGCCCGTGGGCCAGGTGCTGGCATGGGTAGCGCTCCCCTTCCCGCTCTACACCATCCGCGTGGTGGAGCAGGTGGCGCGGCTTCCTTACGCCTCGGTGGATGTTGGACGGGTCAGCCAGGGCTGGGCGTGGGGTTACTACACGCTGCTGGCCGGCGTCGTTTTCGTCGCGCAGCAGGACGCCGACGAGCGGCAGACGCTGTGGCGCGCTGTGACGGACCGGTTGCCGACGAAGGTGGTACTCGCTGGCCTGTCGCTGGTCGCCGTTGTGGCGTGGATGGGGACTGCCGCGACACCCGATGGCCAGTTGCATGTGGTTTTCTTCGACGTCGGTCAGGGCGACGCCATCTTCATCCAGACGCCCGGCGGACATCAGGCGGTCATCGACGGCGGGCCGAGTCCGGCCGTCATGGCCGATGCCGTGGGCCGGCGTATGCCCTTCTGGGATCGGTCGATTGATCTGGTCATCTTGACCCACGCGAATGAGGACCATCTGGCCGGCCTGATCCCGATCCTGGAGCGTTATCGCGTTGACCACGCGATCGAGCCGGGCTATCCTCAATCCACCGCGCCGTACTTCAAATGGCGAGATGTGCTGCACGAAAAGGGGATCGACACACAGTTTGCGCGCGCCGGCATGGACATCCACCTGGGCGACGGCGTGTGGCTGGCGGTGCTGAATCCGCCCCAACCGCTGCTCCAAGGCACCGAGGCAGACGATAACAACAACGGCGTGGTGGTCCGGCTGACCTACGGCGAGACGTCGTTCATCCTCACCGGCGACATCGAGGCCGAGGTCGAAGGCCGGCTGGCGGCGCGCAGCCGCGTGCAGGCCCAGGTGCTGAAGCTGGCCCACCACGGCAGCGACTCCTCGACGACGCCGGCGTTCCTGGCGGCGGTCCATCCCTGGGTAGCCGTCATCTCTGTCGGGGCCGACAACCGCTTCGGCCATCCCAGCGACGAGGTGGTAGCACGTGTGGCCGAGGCGGGCGTTCCCATCTTCCGCACGGACGAACACGGTGACATCGAGTTCATTAGCGATGGCCGGCGGCTGTGGGTGCACACTGAGCGCTGAAGAGCTGACGCGATCTGGGAACGGCAGTATAGTTGAGCCGCCGGCGCAAGGGAACAGCGTTGCGCCTTGTGAAACAACCCCCTCTGTCTGAAGCCTGAAACCGCCCGGAGAGTGCTAGCCATGTCCCCGACAAAGCGACGTGCAGACACCTCCATTCAGTCCATCCAGCGCGCAGGTGCAATCCTGCGCTGTTTCACCGAGACGGCTCCAGAGTTGGGTGTGACGGCCCTCAGTGCTCAGTTGGGATCGCACAAGAGTACCGTCTCGCGTTTACTGCCAGCCGTTCAGCACGAGGACTTCGTCGAGTCAAATCTCGACACCAGCAAGTATCGTCTGGGCGTTGGGCCGGTGAGCCTGGCCGGCGGACCGGTCGGGCATGATGAAGTTTCAAGAATCCATCGGGCCGCCGCGCACGATGTCATTCCGAACGCAGCGCAAGCGGAGTGAGGAATCCCTGGAACCGTGCAAGAAAAGGTGAAGTCCGCTGGCATAAGCGTCAACAGATGCTTCGACACCACCAATCCAACTTGCCTCGCCCCTACTTTTTGAGAACATACCTAAAATGGCCAAGGTCGAGATCCAATACCTACCGAACGTAGATCTTCTCGGCAATATCCCGATCTACCGCAAACTGGCTATACCCGACCTGAAAGACGTAGGCCGGCGAACGGCGCAGCAGTTTGATGGGGTTCCCCGGCAGGATGCCCATGGCCATCAGTTTGCGGAATGCGCGCTGGTCGTGAGATTGCACGCACGCAATGTGACCCTCGTCCCCCGGTGACAGCTCGGCAAGAGGCCGGCAATGGCCCGTGCGCGCCGCCTCAGGCCAGCCCTTCTCCGTCAACGTGATGTCACACGAATCCCGCCGAATCAGTCCCTCCTGCTCCAGTTCTAGCAAGGCCGGATGATCAGCCGGCCATGCCTCAACGGACGTCTCCTCCCGCCCGGCTGCCGGATGCTCGATCCGCCGCCACAGTGCTGCCAGCACGCTGCGAGCGCCGTCACTCAGCGTCATTCATCACCTCTCGACCCAGCCTCCGTCCCATGTCGCCGGCTCGCCCAGTTCCGAATCAACCGTACCAGCACTGCCTCCTGGGGGGTATCGTACCCACAGCGCGGGCACCGAACGTAGCCACAGTTGCCCCGCAGCGGACAGCCGGGGCAGTTGGTATCGCCCTCGCTGGCGTCGAATTCGTAGCCACAGAAGCTGCACTTCACAGGATCACCCTCTGCACCAGAGTCACATAACTACTCCGATCACCTACGCTTCACCACACGATAGAACGTGTTTCAACACGTTTCCAATAGTAGACACCGAATTCATTCGGTGGGCCTTCACAGGACCACTCCCAACGTCGTCAACGCAAAATTAAGCAGGGCTCCAACCAGGAAGGCGAACGGGAAGATGAAGGCTACCATGCCCAGCGTTGTCTTCGGGCCACGTTCCTTCCACATGACGGCAAACTGGGCGATGCACGGCACGAACAGGGTAAGGGTGACCGCAGCGACGGCCAGTTGGACGCCGCTCAAACTCGCCTGGATGTCATACAGGCCGGCAGCGCCGTAGTCCCGTCGGAAGAAGCCGAAAAGGAACACGGTCGCCGTTTCGTCCGGCAATCCCAGAAGGTGCACCAGGGGTTGCAGGGCTCTCACCACCAGGTCGAAGACCCCTGTCACCTGGCCGATCCAGATCAGCACGCTGGCCAGGACGAAGAAGGGGATCACTTCCCGGAAGTACCACTCGATGCGGGTGTAGGTCTTCAGGATGACGTTCGACAGCTTCGGCCAACGCAGGGGCGGGATTTCCATGTAGAAGCTGGGGCGCTCGCCGGGCATCAACCGGGCTGCCAGGAAGCCAACCAGCAGGAAGATCCCCGTCACAGCGCCTACCCAGATCCCCAAAGCCGCCGGCTGACCGACCAGAATCGCCAGAATGACCCCCAGTTGCGCCGAGCACGGAATCGCCAGCGCCAGCAGCATTGTCGCAATCACACGCTCGCGCCCAGTCTCCAGCGTGCGGGTCACGATGGTCGCCATCGTATCACAGCCAAAGCCCAGCACCATCGGGATAACGGCGCGCCCGTTCAGCCCGATGCGTTTGAACACCCCGTCGATGAGCATGGCCAGGCGAGGCAGGTAGCCGCTGTCTTCGATGATCGAGAAAGCGATGAAGAAGGCGCCGACGATGGGCAGGATGAGGGCCACAGCGTAGCGAATGCCCAGCGTGATGATGCCGTAGGAGCCGCCGAACAGGGCCTGGAGCGTGGGCCAGGGGATCAGGCCGGCAATCACCCGGTCCACCCACGGGTTGATGGTGCCTTCGAAGACCGTTCCCTCCAGAAAACCGACCAGGGTCTGGGCGCCGAAGACGCCGACGAACTCGTACAGGGCAAACAAGACCACCAGCAAGATCGGGACGCCGGTCCAGGGGTTCATCATCGCCTGGCTCAGTCGCTCGCCCCGGTCGCGCCGCTGCTCCGTGGGCCATTCGATGACCCCATCGACGATCTGGCGGGCAGCGGCTTGCCGGCGCACATTGATGAGGTAGCTGAGGGAACAACGACATTCAGTTTGGGCTGCTGCTACGGCATTCTGGATGGCGGCAACGTCAGCCGGCGCCTCCTGCTGACGAACCAACCGGTCGAATTCTTCATCCCCTTGCAGCAGCAACAAGGCAACGGCTCGCCGAGACAGTCGATACTGCCCCCGAAGATGGGCTTCAATCTCCTGGATAGCCCGCTCGATGGACGGCTCGTAGCGGATCGTCTGAGTGAGTGCCGTTGACATACTCGGCCAGCCTCTTCTTCAGTGAATCAATGCCCTGCCCCGTGGTCGAGACCGTGGCGACGACGGGAATCTGTAGCTTCTCCTCCAACGCCTGGGGGTCGATGTGAATGCCCAATCGTTGGGCTTCGTCCATGATGTTCACCACCAGGACGACTGGCAGGTCGGCCTCCAGCAGTTGGAGGGTTAGCGGCAGCATGCGGGCCAGGTTCTTGGCATCGACCACGTGGATGACGGCGGCCGGCCTTTCCTGCAACAGGATGGAGCGCGCAACCCGCTCCTCCTCGGTGATCGGCATGAGGGAGTACATGCCGGGGGTGTCCACGAAGGCGAAGGGCTGGCCGGCAATCTCCCCTTTCCCCCGATAGACCTCTACCGTTGTGCCGGGATAGTTCGACACGGCGACGTAGGCCCCCGTCAGGTTCTGAAACAGCAGGCTCTTGCCCACATTCGGGCTGCCAACAATCGCAATCTCGCGCAATCCGTGGATGTCGGCCTGAGGGCCGGCGTGACAGGAGGCCGCGTCGCGGTGACCATTGCGTCGGAACCACAATTGCATCTTAGC
>JBHHTZ010000244.1:0-6057 GCA_046753605.1 Anaerolineae bacterium | reverse complement strand
AGCCATCTGCCATCAGCCATCCAGCCATCCAGCCATCACCCATCCAGCCATCACCCATCCTGCCCCCCCGCCGTCAATATCTGGCGAGCCTTCTCCAGATGTTCCCTCATGGCCTGTGCAACTGCCTCCGGGTCTCTGTCTGTCACAGCCTGGAAAATGAGTTCATGATCGTGCAGACGTTCTCGTGCAATCTGGGAGGTGATCCGTGTCCGACGGGCCGTTTCCAGGTACAGATCGTGGATGGTGCGGTACATGAGCGCCAGAACTTGGTTGTGGGCGGCGTCGGCCAGGGCCAGGTGGAAGTCCACTCCGGCCCGGATGTTCGTCTCGAGATCGGAGATGGTCTCCCGGGAGTGTTGCAGGGCGTTGCGCAGAGCGTCGATGTCCTCGTCGGTGGCCCGTTCGGCGGCCAGTTGCGCCAGCAACACCTCCAGAAACTGGCGCGCTTCCATCACTTCCGAGATGACGCCGATCTCGGCGATACGCGTCCAGTCAACCACCAGGGGCAGGATGCCGGCCTCGCGCACAAAGGTGCCTTTGCCTTGAATCACCTCGATGACGCCCAGAAGCTGCAAGGCCCGCATGGCTTCACGAATCGACGAGCGGCCAATGCCGAAACGCTCAGCCATCTCGGTTTCCGAAGGGAGGCGGTCACCTGGCCGCAATTCGCCTTCAGCGATCAGCCTCTGCACCTCTTTGAACACGACCTCCGGAAGGGAGGGGAGCTTCGGGATAGAGCGGAAATCAGCCATCAGGGGGTATCACCTATCATCATCAGACGTCTGATGAGCAGATGACCGAATTATACCACGCTTTGGCGGGAGATGCAACCCTGGACAGGGTAGGTCTTGCGGGCGGATTATGCTACCCGATTGGGTGGGAAGCCAAACTTCCTTCACTCTCGATAATGGCAGCCCATGCTGACTTTGTTCTTCCAGGCGGCGGCAGTAACGATGATGGCCGCCTGCACCGCGTTACGCAGGCCGATCAGACCATCGGTGAGGCGGGTCACACGATAGAACTGCTCGATCTCCGTCCGCAGGTTGTGCAGATCGCGCACAGCCCGCTCCAGGCGGGGGGTGGTGCGCACCAGGCCGACGTAGTTCCACATGATGTGCTTGATGGAGCTCATGTCCTGGCTGATGAGAGCTGGATCCGGCGCCTCGTGGCCGGCGTCGTACCAGGGGGGAATATCTGCCGGGTCCGGAGCGGGGTGATCCGCCAGGGTGTGCTGAGCGTGTTGCGCCGCCCGGTATCCCCATACCAGCCCCTCCAACAACGAAGTGCTTGCCAGCCGGTTGGCGCCGTGAACTCCGGTACAGGCAACTTCGCCGGCGACGTAGAGGTGGTTGATTGTTGTCCGCCCCCACTCGTCGCTCCAGACACCGCCGCAGGCATAGTGAGCCGCCGGCACTACCGGAACCAGATCGCGGGTGATGTCCACACCGAAGTCCAGGCAATCTTCGTAGATGTTTGGGAAATGTTCCAGGATTCGCTGGCGCGGTATGTAGGACCGCAGGTCCAGGTAAACGTTAGCGATATCGTGGGTCAGCAATTCCTGATGAATGCTGCGAGCTACGACGTCGCGGGGAGCCAGGTCTTTCCACTCCGGGGCATATTCTTGCATGAAGGGTTCGCCGTTGGCGTGAACCAACCGCGCTCCCTCTCCTCGCACTGCTTCGGAGATGAGGAAGTTGGGGGCGTTCTGGTGACAAAAAGTTGTGGGGTGGAACTGGATGAACTCGGTGTTGATGACCCTTGCGCCGGCGCGATAAGCCATTGCCAGGCCGTCGCCTCGCGCACCGGGCGGATTGGCGGTGCGCAAGAAGATCTGCCCCAGGCCACCTGTAGCCAATATCGTTTTCCTGGCCAGACATCGAATTACCCGATCGCCGGCCTGATCCAGCAGGTAGGCTCCCACACAGGATCGCGGTTCGTAGACGACCAGCCGGTTGAGGGAGTGGTGCGACGGCGTGAGTATGTCCACCGCAGTGTGGCCGGTGAGGAGGGTGACGTTGGGGTGAGCACTCAGCGACTTTATGAGGGCAGTTTCAATGGCTTTGCCGGTGGCGTCGGCGGCGTGTACGATGCGCGGGATCGAGTGCCCGCCTTCGCGCACCAGCGACAGCTCGCCGTCAGGGGTCTGGTCAAATCGGATACCGACCCGCTCGATCAGTATTCCTCGCACCAGGTCCGGCCCCTGCTCGGCCAGGATGGCAACGGCTTTGGGATTGCAGTGGCCCGCACCGGCGCGGGCCACATCCTCTGCCAGCAGGGCCGGCGAATCATCAATCCCCTGGTAGACAATGCCACCCTGCGCGTAAAGCGTGTTCGATTCTGTGGGTCCCTGCGCCCGGGTGACTGCGGTCACAGATACGCCGGCGTCGGCCAGTTGCAGCGCAGCTACGCCGCCGGCAATGCCACACCCGATGATCAGGACTTCAGTTTCAAGCAGATCGCTCATTTTCTACATGAGTCGTAGCGCGCTCGGGCCGGTCTCTGACCGTGCCCGATGGTGGCTCGGTCGGGAGACCGGCCACAGCCGGGGGTTCCCCCAAGTAAGGGACCGTTAAGGAATAACTTCCCGTTCTGTCCCAAACCAAGACTAGTACACGACGGCGTAAGTCTTTCACCAGTTGTACGCTCGCCAGGGACCGCAGATTCCTGGCAGAAGCCCACTGCAGGCAGGGAAATCGGCGTACCAGACGGGGATCTGACGATCCCCTTTGAGCAGATAACTGGCGAAGGATTTCCGCCGAGAAGTACTAGCATCCTGAGTAGCGTAGCGTATCGAAGGGTGCGGGTCGTAACAGCAATCAGGTCTCGCATAGGCCGCATCCTTCGATACGCTGCCTCACTCCGTTCGCAGCTACTCAGGATGCTCAGGTGAACTTGCTGCCAGCCCGCATTCCGCCCCAAGCATCTGGCCCGTCTGGTTTGGACACTCACTTGAACGGTTACTTATCCAATAGCGATCATTCTCTCTACGGATCGCGCGGCTCGAACCCGAATCTCCTCCGGCACGTCGATCACGTACTGGCCGTACTTCAGGGCGTTGAGCGTGTCTTCCATGGTGATCTGATTCATATGCGGGCATCTGACGCTGCAGAGCCGAAGCATCTCTTTGTCCGGATTGGCAGCAGCGACGTTGTCGCCCATGGCACACTCCGTGAGCAGCAGGTAGCGCGGGGCAGATGTTTGCTCAACGTACTTAATCATAGCCGAAGTGCTTCCAGAGAAGTCAGACGCCGCAACCACTTCGGGGCTGCACTCTGGATGGGACAGTATCACCACATCCGGGAATTGCTTCCTTACATTCGCAATGTCCTGCAGCGTGAACTTCTCGTGGACTTCACATCTGCCATGCCAGCCAATGAGCTGATAATCCAACTCGGTGCCGGACCCGCCATTGGGACTCGGCATCAGTGTCGGGAAAATGATATGTTTTCCGCTATCCTGAGCCACATTCCTGGCCAGAAACTCATCGGGGATGAATATCACGGTATCGGAGTCGAGAGACTCTACCACCGCCGCCGCGTTGCTCGACGTGCAGCAGATATCGACCTCAGCTTTTACATCGGCGTAGGTGTTGACGTACGCGACAACCGGCACACCTGGGAATCTCCTTCTCAGTTCGCGCACGTCGTTGGCCGTGATGCTCTCGGCCAGCGAGCAGCCGGCCTTTTCCGAGGGAAGTAGAACGGTTTTCTCAGGGTTGAGTATTTTCGCCGTTTCTGCCATAAACCTCACGCCGCAGAATACAATGATGTCCTTATCCGTCTCCGCCGCTTTTCGACTGAGCATCAGCGAATCGCCGGTGTAGTCCGGAATGGAGTAAAACAGTGCCGGCTCCATGTAGTTATGCCCCAGAATCACGGCGTTCTTCTCTTCTTTGAGACGTTTGATTTCACAGGCCAACTCGGCCTTGTAGCGCAGTTCAAAGTCTGGAACAACATCGCCTAGCCTAGCCTTCATTTCACGGTAAATCTCTTCCACGGACATTCCAGTGCCTATCCTCCCAGGATCTGAGTATTGAGTGAAAGGCTGATATCCAGCGCCTGAACCGAGTGAGTAAGCATCCCGATAGAGATGTAGTCCACTCCGGTAGCAGCGATGTCAGCCACATTCTCCAACGACACATTGCCGGATGCTTCCAGCGGTACGCGACCGCCGGTCAGTTGCACCGCTTCACGCATCTCTCCCAGGCTCATATTATCTAACAGAATTCGGTTCAAGTCCAGTTTGAGAGCTTCTCGAAGCTCAGCCAGATTCTTGACCTCGACCTCAACAGCAAGCTCCTGCTCATCTTGTGCTCGCACTCGCGCCACTGCCTCGGAAATGCTGCCCACAGCGGCGATGTGGTTATCTTTGATGAGCACCATGTCATACAAACCGGAGCGGTGATTCTGGCCGCCTCCGAGCCGGACGGCCCATTTGTCGAGGGGGCGCAGACCAGGGGCTGTCTTGCGCGTATCGAGGATCACAGCGGAGGTGCCTTGCACGGCCTCCACAAAGCGCCGCGTGAGGGTGGCTATACCGGACATGCGCTGTAGGAAGTTGAGGGCCACACGCTCACCACTGAGCAGCGCCCGTCCTGGCCCGCTAACCTCGGCAATCACTTTCCCGGCTTCCACCTGGTTCCCATCGGCGACGCGAGAGGTGAACTGCACTCGGCCATCTACCAGCGAAAAGGTCAGCTTCGCCACCTCCAGGCCGGCGATTACGCCGTCTTCCTTGGCGATGAATTGGCCTATGAGCATCGCCTCGGGTGGCACGGTACACAGCGTGGTCACATCCCCATCGCCAATGTCCTCGTCGAGGGCACGCTGGATGATAGGTATTACCGCCGGATTCATTGCCGGCCCGAACGCCCGTGCGACACCTGCTCTATGCAGCGGTCCACCGCCCCGCAGGCTCTGTCGAAGTAGGCCTGGATGCGGCACTCCGGATGAAACAGCGCGGAGCAGATCTTGATCGCAACGCCATCGCGCTCGCCCCGAGTCTCGAAGTTTTCGTCCCAACGCGGTGGATCGATGCCATACGCCTGACGCAGCTTGACCAGGGCGTCCACAGTGTCTCCGGGGAACTCGTACGGAATGTCGATGACCTGCCGGAAGCCCTCGCCGGCCACACGCCTGAGCGCATCCAGAGGCCGGGTGTTGACACCGCCTGGGTTGTACTTCTCCCCGAGGAACTGGCCGAAAACCTGTACCACTTCGAGCCGGCCGGCCCACTCTACGCTCTCCAGGATTGCGTCTCTGGCGCTCGCAAAAGCCTGTCGCACGTTCTCATGGTAGCAATCAGACGCCGCATCATACTCTCCAAGCTTGGCGACCGGGAAGCCGTGGTTGGATAGGAAGATCGCCACGTCGGTACCCGGCTCGACAGCCGCAAGTTCCTCTTGGACCTTGAGGGCAACCCCCCGATCCAGTTCCGGGTGACCACCGATCTGGTCCGCGAACACCACAGGGACCTCGGCTCCGGTCTGATCGATCCCCTCCAGCACGTGCTGCCGGCAGTGATACGTGGACATCGAGTCGGAGATGACATGAAAGTGCTCGGCCACAGCAATGCCATCGCAGCCGGCCCCCACCAATTCGGCGACAACGTGATGCGGGCACTGCTGCTTCTTCTCGGGGAAGGGGTCGATACCATAGGCGAAGCGGACCAGGAGCCGGTCGCCGTACTTCGCCTCCAACCGCCGGCGAACCTCCTCCTTTTGGGGCTGCGTTTGCTCGTAGAACGGGGAGTGGTTGTTCATCATTTGCCAGCGCCGGTAGACCTCGAACCCGTAGAACTGATAGAAATCAGGCTCATCGGAACCGGGGCCCGTCCCTTTGACCAGGTAGTGGGCCTGCCGTGGCGCCGGAATCAGCCCCAGGATCTTCCTGCGGGCCGGCACGAACTCGGCCGGGCCGGCGTGGGGTCTGAGCCAGGCATCTATCAGCTCTGGGTCTGGGTGAGGTTCCGGGGTGAAGATGTTGTTGCGGTCCATCAAAATGGTCCCGCGCCTTGCCCGCAGGGCCGCCTTTGGGATCATGCCCATTTCGATGAGGC